>JBEBSO010000006.1:0-22377 GCA_040394275.1 Telluribacter sp. | reverse complement strand
CTCCGCCGCCTGTCCGCCCTGCAAAAGCTGCACGAGCTGCAGGGTGTTGACTTCCCGAAAAAACACCGGCAGGTAGCTGCAGTGCTCGAAGGGATCAAGCGGACCCACGGGATCCGGCAAAAGCAGGCACCCGCATTTGCGCTCGATGAGTTCAGGGAAGTGATAGCAGGATTGTCCGATGCAGACGCCCAGCAGCTGCGCGACAAAGTGGTTTTGCTCCTGGGGTTCACCGGTGCTTTCCGGCGATCTGAGCTGGTCGCACTCAATGTTGAAAATTTGTATTTTTCAAAGGAAGGGCTTTTGATAAGAATGGCAGGCAGCAAGACCAACCAGTACGGAGAAACCGAAGAAAAGGCATTTTTTTCCAACCCCAATCCTTCGCTCTGCCCGATCCATACCCTACAGTGCTGGCTCCGGATGCTGGACGGAGAAGGCCCCCTGCTCGTCCGCTTCCGGAAAGGAAAAAAACATGGAGAAGTTCGCCTGACCAGGGAAAGACTGTCTGATAAAAGCGTTGACAATATCGTCAAACACTACCTGGGCCCGGAGTATTCGGCCCACTCGCTGCGCGCTTCCTTCGTGACTTCGGCAAAACTCAACGGGGCGGACGACCTGGAGGTGATGCAGCAAACCAAGCACAAGACCTCCCTGATGATCCAACGTTACACCAGGACAGACAATGTCCGCCAGTACAACGCCGGAAAGAAAATTGTACTTTAACAATTCAGCTTTTTCTCAGATACTCATCCAGCGCATACCTGTTGTGCGGAAGATACACCAGCAAGATACAGCAGTAAGCGGCATGGATCATCTGCGACGGCAAGGCGCCGAATTCCTCGATCAGGCAGCTGCCGAAGATCAGGCTGACCATTGCCAGCGCCCCGGCCACAAGCGCCCCCCGTGTCCAAAGCCCGATCAAGAGCAATAGCCCGACGGTCAGTTCCGTAAAAACCAGCACATAGCTGAAAGGGGATACAAAAAATGCGGGGAGCACCGACTTCTCAAATTTGGCTACCATGCCCTCGCTGAACGCCGCAAGCTTGGGAAGCCGGACCAGTCCATGTCCGAACATCGTCGCCGCTATCGCCAGCCTGGCCAGCAGATAGGCTACCTGTGAATTACTCATCTATATACCTGTTAATGCAACATGACCGGATACCGTCTATTTCGGGCTATCGATTCTTACTTTTCCGATCTTCCCGTGGTTACGGATTTCTTCATTGGCCACACACAAAAATACATCTCCTTCCCGGACTTCACCTACAATCTCCGTCTTTTCCTCCCCCCTGCGGCCCAGCTTAACGGGGACCCATTCCGCCAGGTTGTCCGCTACCCGGATCAGGAACGTGCCTTCCGGCGAATTCAGCACGGCTTTTGAAGGCACCGTAAACATTTCTTCATCACCGTCCAGCCTGACGGAAACCTCCGCAACCATACCCGGCAAAAGCTTCCTGCCCGGGTTTGGAACGTCCATCTCTGTTCTCTGAGATCTCAGCCTGCTGTCCAACGCGCCGGCCTGCCGGCTGACATGGGCCCTGAAGTGCTGATCCGGGAAGGACTTTACGGTAAATTCGACCTCGCTCCTGTTCTTTAAATAGCGTACGTAGCTCTCGGGCACGCTCACCACCAGGCGCAGCCGCTGCTGCTCGACCAGCGTGAACATGGGCTGATCCGAACCTTTGCCCGAGGGCCCGACATACGCCCCTGTGCTGATATTGCGGGCGCTGATGACCCCGCTGAAGGGCGCGCGTATCTCCAGGTAATTGCGCGTATCGCCGGTTTCGCGGTAATCCGCCCGGGCGGACTCCAGCTGCGCCAGGTCGGAATTCTGCCGGGCAAGCGCTATGTCCAGGTCATTTTGCGACACGGTGCCCGGTGTTTTGCTTGTCTCCAGCAGGCGGTCATAGGTGGCCTTGCTGGAAAGATACAGGGCCTCCTGCGATTTCAGCCTGGATTCCGCTCCCGACAGCCGGGCGCTCAGCTCAGGGGCTTCCATCCGGGCCAAAAGCTGCCCCACCCGGACCTCCGTTCCCAGATCCGCGTACAGTTCCTTTACAAAACTGCTGACCTTGGCATAAATATCCACCTGCTGATAGGCGACCAGCTCGCCGGGGATCCGCAGCGACGAAGCAAGGCCGCCTTTTTTTAATGTAAATGCCTCATAGGCCGCTTCCGTACCGGCCCCGGTCTCTTCCCGGGGATGCTCCTTAGCCCCTGAGGAACCGCAGCCGGACAGCCAGCCCGCTGCCATCCCGGACAGGATCCCCGCCAGGGCCAAATTTCTGAATTTATTTATCATAAAAATCTGTTTTTCAAATCATTAATCCCTATTTGTCACCTGCTTCCGAAAGCATAAAACCGGCTCTCCCTGTCTTCGGGATCCAGCGATACGCTTTGCGTGCCGACCTTATCCATTCCCCAGGCAAAAGCCAGCGGCAGGATAAATAAAACGGCAAATGTAGAGGCGACCAATCCCCCGATCACCGCCCGGCCCAGCGGCGACGTCTGATCTCCGGCCTCGCCGATACCGCTGGCCATCGGGATCATTCCCACGGTCATCGCCAGCGCGGTCATTACAATCGGCCGCAGCCGGAGGGAAGCCGCCTCATAAGCAGCCGTCGGGGCGCTGCCGCTGTGTCTTCTGAGCTCCTCCGCATTGGTAATCAGCAGCACCGCATTGGAAATAGACACACCGACGGACATGATGATCCCCATATACGACTGGAGATTGAGCGTAGAACCCGTAAGCAAAAGCAGCCCAAGCGAGCCCAGTATGACGGCAGGAACCGTGGCGAGCACGATTCCCGATACCCGGAAGGACTGAAAATTGGCTGCCAGCATAAGAAATATCACGACTATGGCCACCATCAGGCCGTCTTCCAGGCTGTCGAGCGTATCGGTCAGGGTCCGGCTGAGGCCGATGGTTTCGATGGTCAGGCCGCGGGGGAGCTCGCCCAGCGAAGCAATGGCCTCGGTTACATCATCCCTGGCTGTGCCCAGATCCTTTGCATTGAGATTGGCTGTGACCGTCAGCACGGGCAATGCCCCCAGGTAGTTGTTCTCGCCGTAGGTCGTATCATAAGTGATGGTCGCGACATCCTGCAGGATGGGGCGGGCCGCATTCTTCAGGATCGGGATTTCACCGATGTCCCCGATACTCCTCATTTTATTCTCCGGGATCATGACCTGCACGGCATAGCTGTAACCGGCTTTCTCATCGACCCAGATATTTTTGTCGGTATACCTGGAAGAGGAAGTAGAGGCCGTCAGCGATCTTGATATTTCGCTCAGGTCCACCCCGAGCTGCGCCGCCCTGACCCTGTCGATCTCTATCTTGACGGCAGGGTATTTATTGGACTGGCCCAGCTGCACATCCCGCAGGTACCCGATCCCCCGGAGCTTGTCTATGACTTTTTTAGCGTATTCCTCGTTAAGCTTTTTGTTCCGGCCTGACAAGCGCACCTCTACCGGTGTAGGCGACCCCTGGCTGAGCACCTTGTCCGTCAGCTCTATGGGCTCGAAAGACAGCCTGATGTCCGGCTGTGTTTCAGACACCCTGGCCCTGATCTGCTCTTTGAACGCATCCATATCTACCCGGAATCCCTTCTTAAATGCAACCTGGATCACCGCTTCCTGCGGTCCCGACATCCAAAGGTATATCGGGCTGATCGAAAACAGGCCGGGGTGCTGGCCGACATACGAGGAAGTAACTTCTATGTTATCGCTCCCTGCCAGCTCGGTAATGGTCCGGATCGTCTTCAGCGTCTTCTCCTCGGTGCGCTCGATACGGGTACCTTCCTCTGCCCGAAGCCTGACCTGGAACTGGCTTCCGTTGACCTTAGGCAGCACATCCTTACCGATATTGACAAAGAGGAACGCAGCCAGGACGGTAGAAATGACCAGGTACCCGATCACTACCGGCTTCCGGTAAGGGAGGATCCGCCGGATATATCGCAGGAAACGGGCTTTTACCCGCTCAAACCGTCCCCCTTTCCCATGACCGCCGCCGGCTTGTCCGGCCAGCCTGGCCTTCTGCTCCCACGGCTCCTCCGCACCGGTAAAAGAGGGCGCTGTTCCGTCGCCGTCTTTCTTTTTCGACCCTTTCATTATCCAGTTGGCCATCACCGGCACAAAAGTCTGCGACAGGAAGTAAGACACGATCATGCTGAACCCGATGGCCAGCGCGAGCGGCAGAAACAGGGAGCCCGGTATCCCGCCCATCGTAAAGGCAGGTGCAAAAACAGCAAGAATACAGAACAGGATCAGCAGCTTGGGAAAAGCGATCTCCTTGCAGGCCTCCCAGATCGCCAGGGCTTTGGGCTTGCCCATATCGAGGTGCTGGTGGATGTTTTCGATGGTAACCGTACTTTCATCTACCAGGATACCGATGGCAAGCGCCAGCCCGCTCAGCGTCATGATATTGATCGTCTGGCCAAAAAGATCCAGGAACAGCACACCCGCAATGATAGAAGCGGGAATGGTAAGAATCACAATCAGCGCCCCGCGCAGGTCACCGAGAAAAACAAGCACCATCAGCCCCGTCAGGATCGCCCCGATAATGCCCTCTTCCATCAGGCCCGTCACCGCGTTCATCACATAGGTAGACTGGTCAAACTCGAAGCTCAGCTGCACATCTTCAGGCAGCATACTCTGAATTTTGGGAATATGCGCCTTGAGCTTCTGGACCACCTCCCAGGTAGAAGCATCCGCGCTTTTGGCCACGCTCAGATACACCGACCGCCGCCCGTTCACGAGGGCGTATCCGGTTGTTATGTCCGCTCCGTCTTCAATGGTGGCGACATCCCGCAGGTACAGGTTCTGCACACCGCCCTTAAACAGGGGGATATTCTCGAAATCCTTTACCGCACGGATCGTCGTATTGGTAGGGGTGATGTAGTTTTTATCACCGATCCGGACATTCCCGGAAGGCGTCGTCTGGTTGTTGAGCTTGATGGCTTCGACCAGCTGATCCGGCGTCAGGTGGTGAATACGCATGAGCTCAGGATCCGCTTTCACGACGATCGTCCTGATATTCCCGCCGAACGGCGGGGCGGACACCAGCCCGGGGATGGCGGTAAAAGACGACCTTACATATACATTGGCCAGGTCCAGCAGCTCGTTATTCGACCTGGCCTCGCTCGTCAGCACAAGCTGCCCCACCGGCAGCGTAGAGGCATCAAACCGGATGATAAAAGGAGGATTGGATCCCGGGGGAAAGTTGCCCTGTACCCTGTTGGTGAAGGCGCTGAGCTCGGCGGAAGCCTGAGCCATATTTGTTTTGGGATAGAAAGTAATCTTCATCAGGGTCAGCCCCTGGACGTTTTTGGTTTCTATGCTTTTGATCCCGTTGACAAACAGCAGGATATTGACATAGGCTTTACCGAAAAAAGTCTCCATCTGCGTAGGCGTATACCCGCCGAACGGGTGGGCAATGTACATCACAGGGAGATCGAGCGCAGGGAAAATGTCTATTTTGATCTTATTTACAGCTTTGATCCCGAAAAACAGCAGCCCGGCCACCAGCACCATGATGGTAACGGGCTTCCGCAGCGCAAAACGAATTAATTCCATCTTATTTTCTGTTGATACTTTCTGAAAGGATTAAACAGGCCTGCCCGGCTAACGGCCGTTGTCAAAGATTCCGTAATCTCCGGCTGCCGCAGCCCTGAGAAGCAGCGCCTGCCATACATTCCCGGCGGCGATCGCCTGGTCTGTTTCGGCCCGGATCAGGGAATACAGCGCCTGGCTGACTTCCACCAGGGTAGTAAGCCCGTTTTGATACTGCACGGATTTTTGCCGGTAGGCTTCCGACGCAGCGGACGTCTGCCTCGGCGCTTCCCTGAAGACAGCCCATGCGTTCGCCATTTTCGTGTCTGCCAGCTCCTGCTGGGCGATCAGCTGCTGGTTTAGCAGGTCCAGCTCCTCCTGCAGGCCTTTACCGGTCCATTGCTGCGATTTTACCTGCTGCCCCGACCTCAGCGGCTGCGTAAGGTTCCAGGTCGCGCCGACCCCGAGCAGGTAGTTACTCCTGACCGGTCTCAATCCTTCGAAAAAATTGTGCGTATACGCGGTCTGATCGGAAGCGTATTGGCTGCTGAATCCCGATCCGCGCGTCTGGAATATCCCGACCAGGGAAAAAGACGGGTAATAAAATGTTTTCAGGTACCGCGTCTGCGCCTCATTGACCGCTATCCTGCCCATGTGCGCCTTTACAAGCGGGTGCGCATCCGTTTTCCGGGTCAGCTCCGCACCCGGCATGGCCGGAAGCTGGTTCAGGAACGTTGTGTCCGGCACAAAAGCACGGACAGGCACTCCCATGAGACGGGCAAGCAGGTTGTTCTGCTCCTGCTCGAAATCCTGTGACCTGATCAGCAGCATCCGGGCATTGGCCACCTCCGCATTGGCCAGGGAAGAATCCACGCCGGGGATCAGGCCGTTCTTCGCTTTCGAATGCACGATCGTACGTATCGCTTCCGCCCTTTCAAAGTTTTTCAGGTAGGAAGCCTTCAGCCGGCCCGCTGCAAGCAGGTTAAGATAGGCTCCGGCCACCTTGACGCGATGCCGGAAAATCTCCTGCTCCAGGTCTGCCTCTTCCGACAGGACGGCAGCCTGCGCTGCCTTTACCTTGTCCCGGGCCCTGCCAAATGCAAAAAACTCCCAGTTCACATTTGAGAGGTACAGCGCCCCGAAAGCGGAGTTCCAGTTTTGCTGGGGAAGGGGCAGACCGGATGAGGCTACCCCCAGGCCTCCGAAACCGTACATAGGACCATTCTGGCCGTTAATTGTGCCATAAGTGCTCTGCACGGAAACATGGAGATTGGGAAGGGTTTCATACACCGATTGCTGCACACGCGCACGCGACGATTCCAGGTAGCTGTTTTTGGCCCTGATCGTCCCATAATTTGCAACGGCTGTTTCTACAGCTTCTTTAAGCGTTAAAACCTGCTGCGCCCGGGCGTTTCCATATATACCGGGAAGGACAGCAAGCGCAACGGACAGATGGAGTAACCGAATTAACATTGCTTAGAATTTACCAAAAAAATGCTCCATCCCGTTCAGGCACCGGAAGAAGCTTCAAGTTCAGATAGTTGTTGCTGAGATTCAAATAATTTTTTCCACCTGAAAAATCCCTGTACGGCCACGGCAAATAAGAACAGCGTCAGCACCGAATACATAGGCAGTTGTTTATGGAAAAGCAGGGGAACGGCAAAAGCATTGCTCACATTCAGGAGTATCCAGTTTTCAATTTTCCGCCTGGCCAGCAGCCACATCCCGGCCCAGGCTGTGGCTGCCACCCAGGCGTCCCAGGCGGCAACGGTAGAGGTAGTATGGTTTTCAAGCACATACCAGGTCAGCAGGAAGCCCGCAGTAACGATTCCGGCCGTCACCAGCCAGTCTTCCCGTCCTGCATAACCCACCCGGACCGCCTCCACACCGCCCTTTCTCTTCCGCCAGTACCACCAGCCGTACAGGCTCATGACGAAATAGTACAGGTTGAGCGCACTTTCCGCGTAGAGACCCGAATGGTAAAAGATGTACATGGTGACCGATACCGATACCAGGCCTGCCGGGTAGAGCAATATGTTGTTCCTGCGCGCCAGCAATACTTCGGCAACGGCAAAAGTCACGCCCACCCACTGCAAAAGATCCGTCTCCCTGATCTGGTCCCACAAAAAATTCAACCATTCCACCATGTTCATTCCGGCAGGTTCGAGTCAGGGTTTGATTCCGCCAGCGCAACATACTGATGGTCCGCCAGGATATCATGGAGAAACTGCCGGGGTGATCCGGTATCTTCGATCTGTAAAAAAGAAGCCACCCGCTCGGCCGTCAACTGTTCCAGGTCTTCGTCATTCCTGGCCAGCACCCTGCGGACTGTAGTCACATCCCGGTCACTCAGGCGGCCTGCTTCCGGGTGTTTCACGCGGTAATCGTCCGGGAGCCGGTCCAGGGCAATTTCTTCCAGGCGCACCTTTCTTCCCAGCCTGATCACGGTGGTTCCTGCAGCCAGGTCACCCAGCCGCTGGCCTTTCCCGTTGATAAGGATCGTCAGCACGGCCACAAGCCCGAAAAAAAGAGAAATATCGATGATAATGAAGACATATCTCAGCAGGTATGACGACAAGGAGGCCGTGCTGCCGTCCAGGCTCACTACCTTTATTTTAAGGGCTTTTTTCCCGAATGTCTGACCGTCGAGAAAATACTCACAGAGAATCTTTTAATGCACCACATGCAATATAATGCATACCATTATCAGGGCGAATGATCCGCGGAGCCCTGCCATGCTTTCCAGAAGCGCGCCGGTCCCGCCTATCACCATCAGCCAGAACAGGTAAATTGCATAGTCGATCAACTGGGCCGCAATGCGGTCGCCGATACCCGCAACTTCATAATCTACGCCGACATTCTGTGCCGTGGCAACCTGGACAGCCATTGACTTTTTCGCTTTAAGGCTTTACTTACTTTTTCAAAAAATCCGCGAAATGTATTTCAAAACTAATAACTTTCCAATCTTAATTTATTCTATTTGTCGAAACAAACCACGGCGTCGTTCCGGTGAGATAAAAACAAACCAATAATAGTAACCGATACCCGAAATTCGTTTATGAAAGAGGCGGTCTTTATCAGGCAAAACACGGAGCGCTGGGAAGACTATGAAAACAACCCGACCGATCACCCGGATGAACTTACCGCCAGGTTTATAGCGCTGACAGATGACCTGGCATATGCCCGGACCTTCTATCCGGCCTCACCGGTGGTTTCTTACCTCAACGGGCTCACCGGGGACCTATACAGGAAGCTCTACAGCAACCGGCCGGTAAAGCGGGGACGGATCGGGGCATTCTGGCTGCGGGAGCTTCCCCTCCTCATGGCCGGCGCCAGGAAGGAGCTTCTGTACTCCCTTGTATTTTTCCTGCTGGCTTTTCTGACCGGGTGGATTTCGGCGGCACACGATGATACATTTGTCCGGCTGATCATGGGAGACCAGTATGTGGACCAGACCCTGCGCAACATCGAAAACGGGGATCCGCTTGCCATCTACAAATCCCAATCCGAGGGCGATATGTTCCTCGGTATTACATTCAATAATGTCCGGGTGTCTTTTATCGCATTTGTCATGGGGATATTCTTTTCGGCGGGGACGGTGGTCGTGCTGTTCCGAAACGGCATAATGCTGGGCGCCTTCCAGTACTTCTTCTACGAGAGGGGCCTCCTGGCCGAATCCGTTCTGAAAATCTGGATCCATGGTACGCTGGAGATCTCCGCCATCATCATTGCCGGCTGCGCCGGGCTCGTGCTGGGCAACAGCCTTCTTTTCCCGGGTACTTTCTCCCGGCTACACGCATTCCGGCAGGGGGCAATGAAAGGATTGAAAATCACGGTGGGGCTGCTGCCTGTCTTCGTCGCGGCGGGGTTCCTCGAAAGCTTCGTCACCCGCCTGGACCTGCCGGTATGGGCCAGCATCGGCATTATCACAATTTCTGCTATATTTATCGTGGGATATTTCATCGTCTACAGCCTGAAATGCGCGAAGAGAGAAATCCCGGCCACATAAACCCGACCAAATAAAATCATGCAGCAAAAACCCATCGTTCTTTTTGAAGCACGCGATACAAGAGAAAACCTCGAGGTGATGCGCTCATTTGTCGTCCGGCATTTCAGGGAGCTTTCCCTCTGCCTGCTATACATAACGGGCCCGTTCGTGATCCTGGGGGGTATCGCATTGGGCTCTATCCATATTTTTGACTTTGCGCTCGCAAAATCCCATGGGATGCTGGCGACAAAGTACGCCGTCCTGATGCTGTCTTCCCTGGTCCTGTATCTGTTTTCTACCCTGACCATCTCTTCTTTCGTGGCTCTTTATGAAGAATCCGGGGAGCAGGAAAAAATCACCCCGGATAAAGTCTGGAGAAGAATCAGGCAAGAACTGCCCCGGATGATACCGGCTACCCTCCTTATTTCCCTTTTGCTGGTGGTGGCTTTTATCGCATTCGTACTGCCCGGCATGTACCTGTCCATCCCCCTTCAGTTCACCTTTTTTATTTTGGTGAGAGAACACATAAGCTTTAGCGCGGCCCTGAAGAAAGGCCTCAACCTGATCCGGGGCGAGTGGTGGGCCTCCTTCTTTTACCTGCTGGTACTGTACCTCGTCGGCTACGTCATCTCCTTTTTCTTCCAGGCGCCCCACGTGATCATACAGGTATGGCAGGCATTTACCCTGGCAGGAGGATCCGCGGAAGAATCTGCTTACCTGTCAGACCGATTTTCGCTGCTCAGCGTCCTTAGCGGAATCCTGTCTATGGCAGGAAACGTCCTGATGAGCAGCCTGATATTTTTGGGGCTGATATTTCAATATTACAGCCTCGCCGAAAAGAAGGAAGGCGCGGGCCTGTTGACCGAAATCGCTTTGATCGGAAAGGATCGCGAAGATCTCCAGGAATAAATCAAACCGGAAGGCACCATTTTGGACAAGACGAATCTCCACCAGAAACACAGGTACTGCAGACTCTGGCCGTTCCCAGGCCTCATTTTTATCTTCTTTCTCTCCGTATCCGGAGCTGTCGCCGGAAAAGGCAACCCGGCGCAGCTGCCTCCGCCCGACCGGGCCCCGTTGTCTGTCAGGCTCCCGCAAAAAACCTCGCTGGAGAAGCTGAAATCAGACAGGGCCTATCAATACGGAACGGAGCCTCCGCCGGCTTCCGATTTCCCGGATCGACTGCTCCATTCCCTGCTGAAACCCCTCCTCCGGCTTTTCAGGGCGGCCGGCGGACCAACGGGGAAATACATTATGGCAGCCCTGGCGGCCGGGGCCGTGCTTTATTTCCTTTTCAGAATCCTGTCGTCCCATAAGCAGGGCCGCAACGCACGCATTTCCCCGGCGGAAAGCTACGCGGCGGGACAGGAGAACATTCACCACTCAGACCTGGAAGCCCTGCTGGAAGAGGCCGTCAGCAGGCGGGATTACAAGACCGGGATCCGGGTGCTGTACCTGCAGGCCCTGAAGCTGCTGTCCGACCGGGGGCTGATCCGCTGGCACCCCGAACGGACCAACCAAAGCTATCTGCTCGATCTTGCAGGCACCTCCCTGTATGAGGATTTCAAAAGAATGACCTATTTTTTTGAATATGTATGGTACGGGGATTTCAAAGCGGGAGAAGCCGAATTTGAAGGAATGAAAAACCGGGTAGTCCGCCTGTCCGGGCAAACGGGACCCGGAGCATGAGACTGAACAAATTCCATGTTTTGCTGGCGCTGACCATACTGGGCTATACTCTTTTTGAGTACTACCGCCCGCGGCCCGTCAACTGGACCCCCACGTACGCCAACAAAGACAAGATCCCGTACGGTACCCGGGCGCTCTTCGGGCTGCTGCCGGAAGTCTTCCCCGGCCAGCCCGTCCGGACGCTGCGGGTTCCCCTCTCCGAAGCCCTGCACGACCCGGAACTGCCCGGGGAGAGCAGCTATATTTCGATAAGCCGGTACTATGACCCTGGGGAAGGGGAGCTGGAAGCCCTCTTCGACTACGTGGAAAACGGGGGATACGCCTTCATTTCGGCCCTGAGCTTCCCGGACTCCCTGCTCCACCGGCTTTCCCTGGACATGGAAGATATCCCGGGCAGTAAAACCGCCCACCGTATCCGTTTTGAAAATCAGCAGCTCTCTACGCCGTATGCATTTCCCAAATCCGGCAGCACCACCTGCTTTAAAGTACTGGATATCAGGCATGCCACACTGCTGGGGACCAACGAATACCGACGGCCCGTGCACCTCAAAGTAAAATTCGGCCGGGGCAGCTTTTTCCTGCATTGCATACCCGTCGCCTTTACCAACTACTACCTGCTTTCACCCGGCACCGCTTCCTATGCTTTCGAAGCGCTTTCCTACCTTCCCGTGGCGCCGGTTTACTGGGACGAATACCAGAAGCAGGGACGTATCGGCTCCGGCAACTCTTCCGTACTGAGATACATCGCCGCCACGCCCGCCCTGAAGGCAGCCTGGTATGTAGCCGTGTTCGGGCTGCTGGCCTATGTTCTTTTTGCAGGCAAACGGAAACAGCGCGTGATTCCGGTTATCGCACCTCCGAAAAACGCCAGCCTCGAATTTATAAAAACGGTCGGGAACCTGTATTTCCTGAAAGGCGATCACGCCCATGCAGCCCAAAAAAGAACCCAG
Source organism: Telluribacter sp. (assembly GCA_040394275.1). Classification (GTDB taxonomy): domain Bacteria; phylum Bacteroidota; class Bacteroidia; order Cytophagales; family Spirosomataceae; genus JBEBSO01. The sequence goes on along the minus strand of JBEBSO010000006.1, from coordinate 10,203 downwards.
TATTTCAACATGTACATCCGGGATAAGATGGGAATAAACGCCGATGTCCTTCCACAGGCCGAGCTGGCGGCACAGCTTGCCTCAAAAAGCGGGCTGCCCCGTGGGCAGATCGAAACATTGCTTTCCGAAATGGATGATGTACAACATTCCGACCACCTCTCCCGTGCGGCATTGATCAGCCTGAACGGAAAAATCGAAGCATTTTATCGCCATACCCGCTAAGCGGGCCCGGCATTCACAAAACAGAAGCATTTGACATGGAATTTACCCCCCGCATCCACCTGACAGACCTGAACACCGCCATTGAAAAAATACAGGCCGAAATCGGAAGCGTCGTCGTCGGGCAGGAACAGGCCATCCGGCACCTGCTCACGGCCTTTCTCGCAGACGGGCATATCCTGATGGAAGGCGTGCCCGGCGTTGCCAAAACACTCATCGCCAAATTGCTGGCCAGGACCGTTGACGTACCGTTCGGCCGCATCCAGTTTACACCGGACCTGATGCCTTCGGATATCACGGGCACCTCCATTTTCAACGTACAAACCGGGCGGTTCGATTTCAAAAAAGGACCTGTCTTTGCCCACATCGTCCTGGTCGACGAGGTCAACCGCGCCCCGGCCAAAACCCAGTCCGCCCTTTTCGAACTTATGGAAGAAAAGCAGGTAACCGTCGACGGGCATACCTACCCGATGGCAGATCCCTTCCTGATCATTGCCACTCAAAACCCGGTGGAGCACGAGGGAACCTACCGGCTCCCGGAAGCTCAGCTCGACCGCTTCCTTTTCAAAATCAACATCGGCTATCCTTCGGCTGAGAACGAAGCCGAAATACTCAAAGGACACCATGCCCGCAGAAGTCTTGCCGACGCGGTTTCACAGGTACAACCCGTTTTAACAGGCGAGCAGCTCCGGGCGCTCCGGGAAAAAGCCCGCCAGGTCCATATTGAACCTCCCCTGTTTGACTACATGGTAGACCTGGTCCGGCAGACCCGGTCGCATCCCGCTCTCTTCCTGGGCGCCTCCCCGAGAGCCTCCGTTGCCTTGATGAACAGCGCCAAAGCGCTTGCCGCTATCAGCGGACGGGACTTCATCACCCCCGACGACATCCAGGAACTTGCTTTCCCGGTGCTGCGGCACCGGATCATCCTCACGCCCGAGCGGGAAATGGAAGGAAGCACCCCGGACCAGGTCATCAGGCTCATCATAGACAAAACCGAGGTGCCAAGGTGAAAAACATACGCAGCTTTCTCCGCTCCCTTTATGTTCATAAAAGAACCTGGATCATTTTATGCTTCTTTTTCATCGGCTTCGTCGCCGCTTATCTTCTTCCGCCGCTTTTACCGGCCGTTGAGCTATCCCTGGTTGTTTTCTTCGCCCTGATCGCCGCCGATATCTTTATCCTCTACAGGGGAAAAGGCCGGATTTTTGCACACAGGGCAATACCTGAAAGACTTTCTAACGGGGACGTCAACACCATCACCCTTTCCGTCGGGAGCCGGTATCCTTTCCCGGTTTCTGCAGAGGCCATTGATGAAATCCCTGTCCAGTTTCAGAAACGCGATATCTCCTTCCCGGCACAAAGCAGGAGGTCGCCTATACCCTCAGACCCACAGAAAGGGGCATATACCTGTTTGGCAAGCTGCATATCTACGTCAGCAGTCCCCTGCGCCTGATCACCCGGCGGTACAGTTTCGGGGAAAGCAGGTCAGCAGCCGTATATCCTTCCTTTCTCAAAATGAGGCAATATCACCTGCTGGCCCTCGCCAACAGGCTCCATGAGGGCGGGCACCGGCGCCTGCGCAAAACGGGGCAATCCATGGAATTTGACCAGATACGCAGCTATGTACCCGGCGATGATCCCAGAAAAATCAACTGGAAGGCTTCCGCCCGTAAGAACGACCAGGGCTCCGGGAGGCTGATGGTCAATGTATACCAGGATGAAAAGGCACAATCCGTCTATTGCCTCATTGACAAAGGCCGGGTCATGAAGTCGCCCTTCGGCGGACTGACCCTCCTGGATCACGCCATAAACAGTACGGTGATGCTGAGCAGCATCGTCTTACAGAAGCAGGACAAGGCCGGCCTGATCACCTTTTCAGAAAACATAGGGAGCCTCGTTGCGGCAGACCGCCGCCCGGACCATCTCCAAAGACTGCTGGAGGTATTGTATCGCCAGGAAACGCAGTTCCTGGAAAGCAGCTTTGAAAAGCTATGCGCGACGGTCCAAAGCCGCATCAGGCAGAGAAGCCTGCTCCTGCTGTTCACCAATTTCGAAACCGTACAGTCCCTGCGCAGGCAGCTGAGCTATTTCCGGAAAATGGCTGCAAGGCACCTGCTGGTCGTCGTCTTTTTTGAGAATACGGAAACCCGGCACCTGCTGGATACTCCCGCCGGAAAAGTAGAAGACATCTACCTCAAAACCATCGCCGAGCGGTTCTATTATGAAAAAAAGCAGGTGGTGCTCGAGCTGGGCCGGTACGGGATCCAGACCATCTTCACACGCCCCGAAGATCTCTCGGCCAACACCATCAGCAAATACCTCGAGCTGAAAACGAGGGGTGCACTCTAAGCTTCCCGCTCCGCGTAATGAAAGCCCAGCGGATCCGGGTACTTAAAATCATAGCCGTAAACCGCCCGCAGCTTATCGGAGCAAACGATCTTAAAGCCGGGCGGGACAGGCGGCTCAGCATAGGTAGGCGGCTCCCAGCCAAACAACCGGCAGGAAGCTTCGTAAACTTCCCGCCTGGCCGGATGCAGCGGCGCAACGCCGTTGAAGGTGTCATTGACCAGACCTTTGTCCAGCATGCTGACCAGGATGCCAGCCGCATCGTCGCGGTGAATGTAGTTGACCGGCAGCCGGCCGGAGGACAGGTCTTTTTGGCCCCGCACGTATTTACCGGGTATCCTTTCATAGCCCATCAGGCCACCCAGACGTAGCACCGTCACCGTACGCTCCGGCCTCAGGGCCTGCATCAGCTGCTCTGCCTCCACCAGCAGGGGAGAAGCGGACGCTCCGGGGAGCACCACGTCCGTTTCACAGACCTGCCTGCTGAGCCCCGGATACACACTGGTAGAACTGACAAAAACAATATGCTCCGTTCTTCCCAGCCTGATGCGCTCCGTGAGCGCCCGGATCTGGCTGAGGTAAAAACCCGGAGCCGTTTTTGCCAGCCGGGGCGGGAAATTTACCACCAGGCCATCCGAATCGAAAAAACCGGGTGCCTCCCCGGCTATACCCGGCGCCAGGCGGATAAGGTACGCTTCTATACCTGCAGCGCTCAACTGCTCCAGCTTGCCCGGCGTCGTCGTGCTGCCCCTGACTTTCACGGCAGGACTTTCCCGGCGGATCCTGGCGGCCAGCGGCAGCCCCAGCCAGCCGCAGCCCAGTATGCTGACGCTGTTGTATTGCATTTGTATAGAAAGTTCGGAGAGTTCCAGAGTTAAACGCTCCGAACTTATTCAACTTTTTGAACCCGTTAAACTCCTGAACTTTTTATTCAGATAAAAGTAATTTCCATATTAAATTTTTTCGAAGAATAAATTGCGCTAAAATTGCTGGTAAAAGAAAGTCTCTGCGGCCTTTGTTTAAGAAAGTCCCTGTTTCCCGGGGCAAACGGAGATCCATCCGGAAGCAAAACGAAGGCCGGACCGGTTAGAAAAATAATGTCTCAGATGGCAAAGAAAAAAACAGAACATAAAGACCTTACCGGAGTAAAAGAAATAGCGAGAAGGGCGAATGTCTCTATTGCCACTGTTGACCGGGTCATTCACAACAGGACGGGTGTCTCTGCCCATACGCGTGAAAAAATAAGCAGGATCATAGAAGAGCTGGACTACCAGCCCAATATCCTGGCCCGGAGGCTTGCTTCCAAAAAGCCCATCAATATTGCGGTTCTGATCCCGATGGTCACCGAGGAGACCGTTTTCTGGGAGGCTCCGCTCCGCGGCATCCAGCGGGCCGAGTCCGAAATAAAGCAGTACGGCATCAACATCATTCCCTACTTCTTTGACCTGAACAGCAAGCATTCGTTCAGCAGCCAGGCACAGCAGATCCTGGCCGACCAGGTCGACGGCATCCTGCTTTCTCCCTCTTTTATCGAAGAATCCATCCAGCTGACCGAAATCTGCCAGGTACGGAAGATTCCCTTTGTATTTATCGATTCCAATATCCCGGACCAGGACAGCCTCTCCTACATCGGGCCTCCCCTGTACCAAAGCGGCTACCTGGGAGCGCACCTGCTGACCTACGCCCTCCGGAAAAAGGGAAAAATACTCGTCGTCACGATTGCTGCCGAAAGCGGCAACTATAATTATCTGCAGATTGCCGAAGGATTCAGGAATTATTTTTCAGGAAATCAAAACGGGCACCAGGTAATACAGACCGAAATAAAAACTCCCGATTATGATTCACTTTCCTACAGCCTGGCCAAGGAGCTGGTTTCCCATGCGGACATCGAGGCCATATTCGTCACCAATTCGCGGGTGTTCAAGGTAGCCCGCTTCCTGGAAGCGCAAAAGCGCAACGATATCCTGCTTATCGGGTACGACTTTCTCAAGGAGAACGTCAACTTCCTGGAAAAAGGCATTATCGATTTCCTGATCTGCCACAAGCCCGACGAGCAGGGCTACCGGGGCATCATGACCTTGTACCAAACCCTCGTGATGGGCGCTACGGTAGAAAAAATGACCCTGATGCCCATTGACATCATCACCAAAGAAAATTTCGAGTTTTATTCCAACTAAGGCAGGCCCTGAACCGGGTTAAACTATCCGGCCGGTGAAACGGTAATGGCTAAACGTAAATGGGCGTTTTGGCCTCTATCCGCCTTTAACCGGTCATTTTGCCTGCCGCCATTCCACTGAACTGTCTTGAAATCATTAAAATATACTTTACAATTCGTGAATAATAGTTTATATATAAATAGTATTCACACATATAGGATAAATTTTAAGGTATCATTAAGTTGCAAATGTGGATTTTAGGTCTGTAAAAACTTAAAATACACATGGGAGAGTGGTTAGACAATTGCGACCTGGAAGGACTCGATTCCGATTTCCTGGCTATTCGTTCTTTGCTGATATCAGGTCATATCAAATCTATGAGACAATTGGATCAACAAAGTCCGACCAAGATCGCTTTGCTGCTTGGCATGAATTACAATAGCTACCACGACAAGCTGAAAAATCCGGGCCTTTTTACCGAAGCCCACATCAACCTGCTGGCCTATGCCTGCCGGCTCGATCCCGCTTTCATCCATAAAATCATCCAGGCCGAGGTCCGGAAGAAGGTAGAGCAGGCCTATGCCCGGTATGAAGACAAGCTGAAAGCCATCAAAGCCAGGAGAGGCCGCAAAGAGCCCCCTGGCTCATGATCTCCGCATTCAACGCACCTTGCGGGGGAAAGTCAGGTAGTTGGCCACGCTTCTAACCCCAAAAATACCCGAAATACAGTGCCTGATCAGGTTTCTTTCCTTTTCTGACCGCACTTTTCCTTCCAGGAACACCCGGCCTGCGTTGACCTGCACCCTGATGTTCCTGCAGCTGATGTTTTCTATCCTGGCGATCATATTGCGGATACTTTCGGCCAGAGATTCATCTGTTTTTGGTTCTTTAAGTTCTTCATACGCTTCCATGATCCTGAAATTTAGATGACCGGTTTGTCCACCATATGACCTCCCGGCGGATGGCCGCTGGCAGGTCAGCTATTCTTTATCTTTCATATCACGTTCGGGCCTACTTTACAAATTTAACAACCGGCTTCCTTATAATCAAGCTGAGTATCTGGTTATTATAATAGGTATTTAAATAGTAAACAAGCACCTGGTTATTAAATGAGAAACAAACGCGGGCCTCCTGCCCATATCATGACACCGAAAAAAGCATGCCATCGCGCTGCTGCGCGGTCCCGCACTATAGCGGCCGGCTCTTGTATACAAAAGAATTGTTTGTATTTTTACGCCTGCCTAAAATAAATACTATTCTTACAAACAACTTTGGAAAATTTTAAACACTCTGCCCTCAATTGGTTAAAATCGCTGGGCCCCGGAGTCATTACGGCCGCTATCGTATTCGGACCCAGTAAGATAACCATTACTTCCAAACTTGGGGCGCTTTACGGCTACTCCCTGCTCTGGATTGTTGTCGTTGCCATCTTTTTCATGAGCGTTTTTGCGGCCATGGCCTCCCGGATCGGCGCGGCGACCCAGCAATCGCTCCTGACTTCCATCCGGATGAAGTGGGGAAGGCCCGCCTCCGTAGCCATCGGTATCGGGGTATTTCTGGTCACCACTTCTTTCCAGGCCGGCAACTCCATAGGCGTAGGGATATCCATAGGAGAACTGTACCATACCTCTCCTATTCCCTGGGTGATCGCGTTTACCGTCCTGGGTATCGTTCTCCTGTTTTTCCGCAGTGTGTATTCCATGCTGGAAAAGACCATGATCACGCTGATCATCCTGATGCTGTTTTCGTTTGTGACGACGTTCTTTATGGCAGAGCCGGACCTTTCGAAAGCTGCGCGGGGTTTCCTGGTTCCCACTATTCCCCCGGGCTCGGAAGGCCTCATCATAGCCTTTATCGCTTCGGCCTTTTCGATAGTGGGCGCGCTGTACCAGTCTTACCTGATCCCGGAGCGCATCCGGATCCGGCCGGAGCTGAGAAACCAAAAACACGACAGCACCACCGGGATGATCCTCCTGGGAATTATGAGCGCAGTGGTCATCATCTGTTCCGCAGCCATTCTCAACCCCAAGGGGATCCAGGTCAATTCGGCAACGGATATGGCCAGGGCCCTGGAGCCGATTTTCGGAGAAAAAGCGTCAACGCTGTTCCTGATCGGCCTGTTCGGTGCGGCCTTCTCCTCCCTGGTCGGGAACGCCTCCGTCGGCGGACTGTTACTGGGCGATGCCCTGGGCTTCGGGAGCAATTTCAATACCCGGGCCATCCGCTACCTGGTGGCCATGGTGATGGTCATCGGCGCCATCATTGCCGTCAGGTTCGGGAAGCTGCCGCTGGAACTGATCGTGTTTGCCCAGAGCGTCACTATTTTCGTAGTCCCGTTCATCGGCACCATGATGTACCTGGTGGCCAACGATCGCGAGCTGATGGGCGATAAAGTCAACAGTCCGCTGGTAAAAGTTGTTGCCGGTATCGGACTAGTTCTTATTTTTGCCCTTGCAATAATTAATGTGAAAGAGTTATTCTTAAACAATCCGCTATTCAAATAAAATAAATGGAATCTATCGAATCGTTAGAAAAAAAGTATCTGGCGCCTTCAGACGCCCTGGTTGAAGATATCGCAAAGATTGAAGGAGATATTCTTATTCTCGGCGCCGGCGGAAAGATCGGCCCCAGCATCGCCCGCCTGGACAAGCAAGCCATTGAAAAGGCCGGTAAAAATACCCGCGTGATCGGAGTTTCACGCTTCAGCGAAGAAGGTCTCGAAAAAGAGCTCAACGCCGAGGGGATTGAAACCATCGCCGCCAACATATTGGACGACGCCCAGCTCCAGGCCTTGCCGGAAGTGAAAAACGTGCTCTACCTGGCCGGAACCAAATTCGGCACCGCGAACAACGAGTCATATACCTGGGCCATGAATGCATACCTTCCCGGCCGGGTTGCCGAAAAGTTCAAAAATTCAAATATCGTCGTGTACTCCACGGGTAATATTTACCCGTTTACCCCGGTAGCTTCCGGGGGGACGACAGAAGAGGTCATCCCCGGCCCGATCGGCGAATACGGGCAGTCCTGCCTGGGACGGGAGCGGATGTTCCAGTACTTCTCGTCTATTCACAAAACACCGCTGCTCATTTACAGGCTTAATTACGCGATCGACTTCCGCTACGGGGTATTGCTGGAGATCGCCAAGTCCGTGCTCAATGAGACCCCGATCGATATTAATACCGGGCATGTAAACGTGATCTGGCAGAGTGACGCCAACGAAATGGCCATCCGTTCGCTCCTGCATTGCGAGGCCCCTGCCAAGCTGCTGAACATCACCGGTCCGGAAACCGTGTCCCTGCGCTGGCTGGCGCATGAATTCGGACGGATCTTCAACAAGACTCCGCAGTTTATCGGAGAGGAGCAGCCTACTGCCCTGCTCAGCAACGCGGCAGAATCGTTCCGGCTCTTCGGCTACCCGAGGGTAACGCTGAAGCAGATGATCTACATCACGGCGCAGTGGCTGCAGGAAGGCGGCAAGACGATCAACAAGCCTACACATTTCCAGGAACGCAAAGGACAGTTTTAACCATGAGTAACCTATTAAAAGAAGACATAAGAAAAATTGTCCGGGAAGGAACCGTCATCCCGGCTCATCCCCTGGCGCTCAGCCGCGAGCTGCAGTTTGATGAGGAACGCCAGAGAGCGTTGACGAGGTATTACATAGCGAGCGGAGCAGGCGGTGTTGCGATCGGTGTTCATACTACGCAGTTTGAAATCAGGGAGCCCCGGATCAATCTCTACGAAACCGTGCTGAAAACCACCGCGGATGAAATTGCGAAGGCGAGCCTGGACAGGCCGTTTGTTAAGGTGGCCGGCGTCTGCGGGAAAACACCCCAGGCCATCGGGGAAGCGAAGCTGGCCGTACAATACGGGTATGATATTGCGCTCGTCAGCATGGCCGCGCTGAACGATCAGCCGGAAGAGGAAGTCCTGCAGCACATCAGGACCATTTCCGAAATTATTCCTGTATTCGGATTTTATCTCCAGACGTCCATCGGCGGCCGGAGGTTCAGCTTCAGCTTCTGGAAAGAATTTGCTGAAATCCCGAATATCTGCGGGATAAAAATCGCTGCCTTCAACCGCTACCAGACGCTGGATGTGGTAAGAGCAGTCGCCCTTTCCAGCCGGAGCAGCGACATCGCGCTCTATACCGGCAACGACGACAATATCGTAGCCGACCTGCTTACTCCCTACCGGTTCAATGTGGACGGTAAGGTCTTTGAAAAGAGATTTGTGGGCGGTTTGCTGGGACACTGGGCGGTATGGACCTTTACGGCCGTACAGCTGCTTGCCGATATCAAAAAGTGCATCGGCAACGGGTATGCCGGTATCGAGGAGCTTCTCGCCCGAAACATCGAAGTAACCGACATGAACGCGGCGATCTTCGATCCTTCCCATGACTTCCACGGATGTATCCCCGGCATACATGAAGTGCTCAGGAGACAAGGCTTCCTGGAAGGCGTGTGGAGCCTCAAGCCGGAGGAAGATCTTTCGCCGGGCCAGTCAGAGGAAATAGACCGCGTATATGCCTATTATCCTCACCTGACCGATGACGAATCGGCGAGGAAAACGCAGCTTTAATCCGATACCTGCCAAAAGCCGGTCATTAGCCCTGTTAATGACTGGCTTTTGTGTAACCATACATATATTTGTTAAAACCACCCATTCCTTTTTTCTTCATTTATAGTTACTTTTAAAAAGTTTTTAAATTTTTTTACGAATATATTCTATTTTACAGGCTATAATGAAATGAAGGAAGATTCACTTGCCAACAAGGTATACAGCGAATTGAGGAAAAAGATACTCTCCAATCAGCTGGTAGCCGGCACCCGGTTAAAAGAGGATACCTGGGCAAAAAAAATGGAGGTAAGCCGTATCGCGGTCAGGGAGGCGCTGACCCGGCTCATGGGTGAAAAGCTTATCGTCTTCGGTGAAAAAGGTGGTTTTTTTGTAAAATCGATGACGGCGGCGGACATCAAGGAAATCCGTGAGCTGCGCGAAATCCTGGAGCTCGGCGCAATCAAGCTGGCCATTCAGCACATCGATGAGGACCAGATACTGAAACTGGAGGGCATCTGCAATGACTTTACGGATATGGTACAGAAGGGCTACCTGGACGGCGCCTGCGAAGCGGACGTCAAGTTTCATGAAACCCTGATCAGCAGCTCTCAGAACGCCAAGCTGATCGACCTGTACCAGACAAGCAACATCCCGCTTTTTCACCAGAAAATGGGTCAGAAACACATGGACGACTATGAGCTTACCGACCAGGAGCACCGGCAGATCTTGCTGGCGCTGAAAAAGAAAAATTTAAAGCTGGCCGAAAATACGCTGACCAAGCACCTTCTCCGGGGAGAAGCTACTTCCCTTGACTGGGATTAAGGCCGCGGCACATCCGGCCAGCCTTTTACACACTTTTTACTTCGAACGGGCCTTCTTCAAAGCCTGCGTGGTCGTATAGTACTTGGCCAGCATATTCGGC
>JBEBSO010000005.1:0-23236 GCA_040394275.1 Telluribacter sp. | reverse complement strand
GTGCGCACGTCGGGGAGAATCCTGAAAACAGAATGCCTTTACTTTATAACCCATTTCAGCCAGGCTTGCGGCGGCTGACGCCCCGGCCAGTCCCGTGCCTATTACAATTACTTCGATTCTTCTTTTATTGGCCGGATTTACCAGCGGTACTGTTGATCTGTACTTGGTCCATTTGGTCTCCAGGGGACCTTCGGGGATTTTGGCATCCAATCTGGGTGAAGTTGCCATATATGCTATATAAATTTAATTAATCAGGAAACAGATTCTTAAAGGATCGATCAGGAAAAATCCATCACCGGGCTTACTTTATCCACCCGAAATACATGGAGATCGGCATCAGCGCAAAAATCACCGGGACGACAATGGAAAATACCGTGCCGACGACGGCAATGGCTTTATTGTATTTGATGTGATTTAAGCCCAGCGACTGGAAAGCGCTTTTGAAGCCATGCAGGAGATGCCAGAACAGGGAAACACATCCGGCGACATAAATGAGCACGACCCACTCATTCTGGAAAATTTCGAGCATCATCTGGTACAGGTTGAGCTCCTCGCCCGTTACAAACTGGTTGGTGCGGTTGGGAATCCAGAAGTGGGAAGTATGAATGACCAGGAAGATAAGCAGGAGCGTACCCAGCAGGCCCATGCTCCTGGAGTACCAGGTACTGTTGGCATTGGCATTGCTTACCGCGTATTTAACCGGGCGGGCCTTGTTGTTGGACCTCCACAGCATAAGCCCATCCACGATGTGGATGAGGAAGCCTGCGACGAGACCGATCTCCAGGGTCCGGATGATGGGATTGGTTCCCATAAAGTGACCCCAGTGCATAAAGGTTTCGCCTCCGTCATTGTAAAATATCATGGCGTTGATGGTCGCATGAATAACCAAAAAGCTGATCAGAAAGAGGCCTGTTAACGCCATAATCAACTTTTTACCGATGGAACTGGACAACGTTTGTGTAAGCCAAGACATAGCTAAACAACTGTGTTTTTTTTGCTTAATTTATATGTTTTTAGACCGGCCAAAGGTAAGGTACAAACGTGTCCGACACAATAAATGATAGTCAATTTTGCGAAAAGACAAATTATTTATAATGTTTTTAAGTAAATGCGCCGCACCGCTTGGAATATTGCCGATTTATTTGTTTAGAATTGAAACTTTAACGTGGAACTCTGCGTATAAAATTACCTGAGCATACACGCAGGTAGAGTTTTTTCGTTGTATTGTCATGATTATTGTCTAGCTTTCCTAACTATGCGGTTACTGTTACGATATTCCCTCTTTTTGGTCTTTACTCTTCTCTTTTCGGCGCAGGCGTATGCCACGCACGTTCGTGCGGGCGAGATTACGGCCCGGCGCCTGATGGACCGGGACGGGCTGGTGTATGAGCTGAAGTTTACCGGGTATTTCGATGAAGAAACAGGAAGGGTGGCATCGGAGCAGCAGACGGACGTCAAGTTTTATATATCCGGTGACCGGCAGATGCTCGTTGCCCCGCGCAACGAGGGCGAGCGGGTAAACATCGGAAACGGTACCACGCGGAATACGTATTACGCAGTCTACAGGTTCCCGGCATCGGGGCAGTATACCATCTCGGTACAGATCGACAACCGGAACGACGGTGTGCTGAATATCGGGCCGGCCCCCACCAATACGCTTAACTTTTTTATACGGACTACGCTGACCATCAATTCATTTCTCGGGCTGAACAGGACGCCGGTGCTGCTGAATGCACCTATTGACGTCGCGGCCACAGGACAGCGCTATATTCACAACCCGGGTGCTTTTGACGCGGACGGAGACAGCATTTCCTATAAGCCGTACGTACCCTTCATCCAGGTGGGAGAACCGTGGGAGGGGCGCCCGGTCGAGTACAAAGACCCCACGCTTGTCCAGGAGGGGCCGAAGGAAGATGGTACTTATCCCGCTACGTTCAGCATCGACGAGATCACCGGTGACCTGGTATGGGATGCGCCTGCGCTGAAAGGATTCTATAACGTAGCTTTTATCGTCGAGGAATGGAGAAACGGAATCCGGATCGGGCAGATCGTAAGGGATATGCAGATTATCGTCCGGGATGCGCCCAACGAGCGGCCCAAGCTCGATCTTATTCCTGAAATCTGCGTAGAGGCGGGAACGCTGGTCCGGCAGGTCGTAAGGGCCACGGACCCGAACAGCGACCGGCTTAACCTGTTTACGTCAAGCGGGGTCTATAACAGTCCGCCGGTAGCCCCGGCGCTGATCCAGCCGGAATACGGTAATTTTACCGTAGCCAACCAGGGCAGTGCGGGAGAGGTGACCGGCTTGTTTACCTGGCAAACCGGGTGTGCCCACATCCGGGAGAACCCCTATGAAGTCCTGTTTAAGGTCGAGGACAGCCCGCGTTCGGGATTCCCGAATCCCAATCTTTTCCAGAAGCTGGTAGATATCACTACGGTCAGTATACGGGTCTACGGTCCCGCGCCCCGCAACCTGCGCCTGGAAGATGTGTCCGGATCGCCGGTCCGCGCCTTTAAGCTGGACTGGGATTTATATCGCTGCCAGGTACCGGGCGCTGTGGTAGACGTATACCGGAAGGAAGGATGTACCAATTTTACACCGGCTCCCTGTGAGCTCGGATTGCCGGCATCGCTGGGATATACGCGGATTGCGCGCCTGCCTGTTAATACAGTAACCTATACGGATAACAATGCGGGGGCCGGGTTAAGAAGAGGAGTGACCTACAGCTACCGGATCGTGGTGACCTTCCCGCGCCCGGATGTGGATACGACCGATCCGACGCGGTTTACCGGCGGAACCGAGAGCATGGCGTCGGAACAGGCCTGCTCCCAGCTACCCCAGAACGTTCCGGTGATCACCCACGTCACCGTGGACAGCACGCACCAGACTGCGGGAGTGATCACGGTCCGGTGGACCCGCCCGCTGAACTACCGCCCGGCGCCCGGTGAAGGTCCCTTCCAGTACCGCCTGTACAGGACGATCGGGTTGAGCGGTACGGCGTTCCCGGCTACCCCGGTCGCGACGATCAATACCACCCTGAACACCAGCGTGGTCGATACCCTTTTTGTAGACCGGAGCCTGAATACGGAGCAGAATCCCTACCGGTATAAGCTGGAATTTTACGCGACGGTTAACGGTGTGCTGACCAAAGTCGAGGAAACAGAGCCTGCCAGCAGCGTCCGGTTGTCGTCCGGAAGCTCCGAGCCCGGGCATATCAGGCTGACGTGGGCGGCCAATGTCCCGTGGGACAATACATACAGGACGCACCGCGTCTACCGGGAGGACCCGGATAACCCGGGGGTATTCAACCGCATCGCGGATGTGGCCGTTTCGGGCTTTTCAAGCTTTACCTATGAAGACGACGGGACCGACCAGTACCTGGCGGACGGAGGCAGCAATATCGTGCTGGATGCGAATAAATCATATTGCTACAAAATAGAGACCGTAGGCTCTTACAACAGCGCGGAGGTTAAGCCTGAGCTGCTGCATAATTTTTCGCAGATTTTCTGCACGAGCCCCTACAGCGATGCGCGGCCCTGCCCCCCGGTGCTGTCGGTCGACGCGGAGGACTGCTCCAGCCTGGACCCGGCGGCATTCTGCGGGGTGAATACTTTCTCCAATAACCTGTCGTGGACTTATGAAGCGACGGGCCCGTGCGATCCCAATGTAATTGAATATAAAATATACCATGCAGCGGGAGAGGGACAGGAGTTCAGGTACATCGGGTCCCAGTATGCCCCTGTAAATACTTTTACCCACGAGGGATTACCCTCTTTCGCCGGCTGCTACTATGTAACGGCGATGAACAGGTATGGCAACGAAAGCGAGCCGAGCAACATCGTCTGCAAGGAAAACTGTCCCGTGTATGTACTTCCCAATGTTTTCACACCGAATGGAGACAACGTAAACGATCTGCTGAAGCCTTTCCCTTGTCCTGCGTTCGTCAGGTCGGTGGAGTTCAGGATATTCAACAGGTGGGGAAGCAAGGTGTTTGAAACAAAAGATCCGGAAATCAACTGGGACGGCAGGAACAGCTCAGGCCAGGAGCTGCCGGCTGCGCAATATTACTATGAATTGCTGATTTACCCGGAATCTCCCCAACAGAATCCTCCCCCCGAAAAGAGAAAGGGATGGATCCAGCTGCTGAGATAAAATCAGGCGGAACAAATGCAAGCCTTTCCCGTTGTCCCGGGGGAGGCTTGCTTTTTTGTTTTGGAGAAATGAGGGAGTTATTGTTTTCTTTGCATCCGGTTTTTCTTCCCGGAGGAAACGAAATGCGGATTGCAGGCCGGAATTGTCAATGAAGAACCCAGCATATTAAACCATTATTTAAATGAAGGCATTTGTTTTTCCCGGACAGGGATCTCAGTTTTCGGGTATGGGGGCAGATCTGTACCAGTCGTCGGAACAGGCAAGGACGCTTTTTGAAACGGCGAATGAAGTGCTCGGATTCGAGATTACAAAGGTGATGTTCGGAGGTTCCGAAGAAGACCTGAAGCAAACCAACGTAACGCAACCGGCTGTTTTTATACATTCTGTAGTCAAGGCCCTGACGCTGCCCGAATTTCGCCCGGATATGGTGGCAGGGCATTCATTGGGGGAGTTTTCGGCCCTGGTGGCCGCAGGAGCGCTTTCTTTCGGGAGCGGCCTCCGGCTGGTGGCGCAGCGTGCCGCTGCCATGCAGAAGGCCTGTGAGCTCAGGCCCTCGACGATGGCTGCGATCCTGGGTCTTGCGGACGAATTGATCGAAGAAATCTGCGCTGCGGTAGAAGGAGAAACGGTGGTGGCAGCCAATTACAACTGCCCCGGCCAGGTGGTGATTTCGGGTACGGTAGAAGGAGTGCAGATTGCCTGTGAGCGGCTGAAGGCGGCGGGTGCGCGCAGGGCGCTGATCCTGCCGGTCGGAGGGGCATTTCATTCTCCTCTGATGGAACCTGCGCGGGAAGAGCTGGCCTCCGCGATCGCGCAGACCGATTTTCGGACGCCTGTGTGCCCGGTTTATCAGAATGTAAACGCGCTTCCGTCGGCTGACGTACAGACCATCCGGGAAAACCTGATTGTACAGCTTACCGCACCGGTCCGGTGGACACAATCGGTGGAGAAAATGGTAGCGGACGGAGCTACGCTATTCGAGGAATGCGGACCGGGCAAAGTGCTCCAGGGATTGATCCGGAAGATCAACCCGGCCGTCGGGGTTGCTTAATCCGGTTTCCAGATTATTTTACCTGAAACATGTTCCCGGCGGTGGGGTAAAAGAGCGTTGTTGCCGCCGTCTTTCAGCTCCATGCGGTACAGGTAAAGTCCCGCCGGCAGGCCGGCAGGGCGCCAGAAAAGCTCGTTGATCCCGAGGTGCGGCTTGTGCGTCATTGACGTGACCACCCGGCCGAGAAGATCTGATATGTGTACCGTCCACAGCTGAGGCGGTGCGGGGCCTTCGAGTTCCATGCTGAATCTCACCAGGTAGCTGGCCGGGTTGGGGGCAACCTGTATCGTGTTCACCCGGAAAGTATCGCTTACCCGGAAGTCGATGAGGTAGGCGGGTGCGCGGTTCCCGCTGAGGTCTTCGGCCTCCGCCCGCAGCGTATATTCCCCCCTGGCCAGCGGGGCCGGCAGCTTCACCGTCAACCGGAATCCCCCGTCAGCATCCCATGCGGCTTCCCGCAGGGAGATCCTGCTGAAGCTGCATCCGGTACATTTCTGCCTGATATATAGAGAGATCCCGGTGGTATCCGTCCTGGCCTGCGCCGCGTTTTCATCCGTTACCAAAACCTGTATCTCCGGCCGGGGACTCACGGCTTCCCCGTTGAAAAGCCGGCGCCCGTCAAGCCTGACGTCCAGCAGAGGCGGCGTAACGTCGGGAAGCTCAGGATAGGTGATGGCGGGAGCGTACACGAGCTGGTTATTGGATTTGTCTTCTTCTTCGGTAACGTGGTCCGGATCAATGGTAAACTCCCAGGTTTCGGCTTCCAGTATTTCTTTTTGATGGGGAACAAGCCAGTACAGCGTGTCCCGAAGCGGGAAAGCCATGACGTCGGTGCCGGTTTCGAGGCGCGTGTGGTCGCCGGCGTTCCGGACGAAGCTTACCCTGAAGTTGCCGGTCATGTGACGCCCGTAATTTGCCGCGGTCAGGCTGATGCGGACCGAGTCGCTCCCGGGCTGCAGCGGGTCTCCGTATTTGTCGGTAAGCTGCAGTGATTCGGGTATCCAGGCGTAATCGGGCCTGGCAGCCGGGAAGATCATGACGGCCGGATCTCCCTGCAGGTTCATCTGCTGTGCCGTGGCTACAGAGAAGACGGATGTCGACTTTCCCAGGTATCGCCGGATGGTTTCCTGTTGTATGGCACCTACCGGCCGGCCGGTGAAGCTGCCGTCAGCCACCACCTCATAGAAATAGTCGGTGTATGTCTTCATTTCAGAAATCAGCCCGTTGTAGGTGTGGGCAATGAAGGCTACCGCTCCTTTGCCGGGTGCCAGGATCCAGTCATTGCTCAGCGTCAGGGGACCGTAATAAATATTGCCGAGCGCGCAGCCGTTTACCAGCACGACCGGGTACCTGCCTGTGTTCCGGTAGCCGCGGGAGGGGTCGGAGGCTTTCCCGATGTCGATATCGGTGATATCCAGGCTGGAATGGCCGAAAAGCGTCAGCATGGAAATGCCGTCGTTGACAAGAGGTGCGATGGGAAACTGTTCCACAGGATCGGTCGTTTGCTTCGACAGGGTCCGTACGGCAGCCGCCACCCGGTTTCCCGTCCATTTCCTCTCAAACCCCTCCATATAATTCCGGAAAGTCGTGATTTCTCCCGGCGTTCTGCCGCCGCTCAGGTGAAGGACATTTTTACGCCACGGTGCGCTGGCGGGAGCCGATTCGTGCAGCTTTACCTTGTCGAGGTAATTCCGCACATCTGCCGGATCGGCGGTGTTCAGGCGCCCGACGGGAACCAGCGGAGGGTCGGAAAGGGGGGCGCCTGCTTTCATTGTGAGCGGGATATCCGAGCCCGGCCATCCCGCATTCGGGATCATGTCTACCGACGCGGCATCGGGAAGATGCCGGGCGGTCTGCGGGTCTATGGATTTACCGATCAGGAACAGGAATTTGAGATTTCCATGTGTATGAAGCCATGCTGCAGCCCTTTGAATTCCCAATGGACCGGGAAGCCCGTAATTGAACCTGTCGAATATTTCCCGGATATGAAGTACAAGGACCCGGTAGTTCCCGCCTTCCCCGGATGCGCGGTAAGCGGCATAGTCGGCCACCGGGTCGGTTCCGTCGGACGGGAGCCGGCGGAGCCGGGGATGTGTAATGATGAGATAATCTACCTGGTCCGGCACGATGTCCGGGAACGTCGTCAGCTGAGCGTCCGTGATGAAATAAGGGGTGTTCACGGCACAAAGCGTCCGGTTGCCCGCAACGGCGAACACATTTTGCCTTACCGGCAGGATTTGCCTGACTGCGTCCGGGTCCGTCACGTCAAAGAGCGCCGTTCCGGCAGGAAGCCCCGGCTCAAGAAGGCCGGGAGAAAGGGTCCGGTAATGTTTCTGAGCGCCGCTGAAATGGATTTCCTGCGGGTACCGGTATCTTATATAAGACAAAGAGACGGATTCCCCGGGCAAAATCGGCCTGATGGAAACGGATACCTCCTGTGCATGGAGCTCCGTGCCGGAGAAGGTGCTTCCGAACCTGGCCGTGCCGTAATCTTCCCAGGATATTTCCCCGATTATCCGGAGCAGGGCGTCGGGTTTCCCGGACCATATTTCTGCCTTGTGGGGACCGGGAGACCTGCCCGCCAGGAGTATTTCGAAAGTAAACAGGCTCGTATCAGGCAGGAAGGGCCGCTCAAAACGGATAGTTTGGGTCTCCCACTGTCCGGTATACCGCTGGATGCCCGTCCACCCTTCGCCGGTGTCATAGGTCGTAAGAATGGTGCCGTTGTCATAGCCGGCGCCCAGGGGATAGATGTTTCCGGCGGGATATTGACTGGTAAGCAGCCGCAGCTCTTCTTCCAGGTGACGGCCGAGCGGTTCATGCTGATCCGCGCCCGCCTCGGTCAGGATTCTTTTCGGATCGGGGCCGGTTTTTTTCCAGGTCAGGAAGTAGGCGGAGGAATCGCTGTACAGGCTGTAGTACGGGTGCGGCTGCGCCTCAGGGGAAACGTACAGGTCGGTATCCGCCGTGCCGTCATTTCTCAGCCCGTAGAATTCAATAAAATCATCCGGCATCAGCCTTGCTGCAGAAGAGCTGCTGACGCGTATGGGTACTTCTTTTCCGCGGTAAAACAGTCGCAGCGCACCGGGCTCTATATTCGGCAGATCGGCACCTGTGCTTTGGATTTTTTCCCCGGTAAGCCTGTACCAGCCGGTGGCGCCTACCGACAGGCGGACGTATGTCAAAACCGGGTCTATCCACTCGTTTCCGTACGGAGCCTGTCCCTGTGCAAATCCTTCAGAGAGAAGAAGCCAGAAAAGCATGGAAATCCGCAGGGTCCGGAAAAAGCGGACCGGTTGTTTTGCCATTCTTTCTGACATCGGTTCCATGGTGCTGAAGGGGAGCTAATCCGGGTGTATGTATGTCTTCAAAAGGTGTTCGGCACATCTTTCCCCGTCCATGGCGGCAGACATAATGCCGCCCGCATAGCCTGCGCCTTCCCCGCAGGGATACAGCCTTTTCAATACAGGGTGCTCACAGGTATCCGCCAGGCGGGGAATCCTTACCGGCGAAGATGTCCGGCTTTCCACGCCGGCCAGCTGGGCTTCGTTGGTAACATATCCTTTGAGCCTGCGGCCGAATTCGACGAGACCTTCCCGGAGCGGATGGCTGATGTGCCCGGGAAGGACCTCAAAGAGATCCACAGGCTTCAGGCCGGGCTGGTAGGAAGTATCGTTAACGCCGGCAGAAACTTTTTGGCTCACGTAGTCCAGCACCCGCTGCGCCGGCGCGGCCTGCGTTTCTCCTGCCAGGCGAAAAGCCCGTTGTTCCAGCTCCTTCTGCATCTGCATCCCTGCCAGCGGTCCGAACCGGGCAAACGGCTTCATGTCCTCTTCCGTGACGGCCACCACCATCCCCGAATTGGCATAAGGGGAATCTCTCCGTGACGGTGACATCCCGTTGACCACCACTTCACCCGGGGCCGTTGCTGCCGGGACAATGAATCCGCCGGGACACATGCAGAAAGAAAACACCCCGCGCCGGACGCCCTTGTAACAGGTCTGCGTTACGACGCTGTAAGCTGCGGCCGGAAGATAGGGCCCGCGGTCCCCGGCACAGTGGTACTGGATGCGGTCGATGATGTGCTGGGGATGCTCGATCCGCACCCCCATAGCGAAGGGCTTGGCCTCGATGAGGATATCTTTTCTGTGCAGCAGCTCAAAAATATCGCGGGCGGAATGGCCCGTGGCCAGGATGACGGCGGCACCGGTAAATTCCCTGCCGTCGGCGGTGACGACGCCCCTGATTTCACGGTTGCGGATAATGAGATCCGTTACACGCGCGTCGAACCATATTTCACCGCCGTTGCTGAGGATGTTTTCGCGCATCAGGGCAATGATCCTGGGGAGCTTGTTGGTGCCGATATGCGGGTGGGCTTCGACCAGGATCCGCTCATGGGCGCCGTGGGCGGCGAAGATTTCGAGGATACGCCTTACATCGCCCCGTTTTGTGGCCCGGGTATACAGCTTTCCGTCGGAATAGGTGCCGGCGCCTCCCTCTCCGAAACAGTAATTGGAATCGGGGTTTACGATATGCTCCTTATTGATGGCTGCCAGGTCTCTTCGGCGGGACTGAACGTCTTTTCCCCGCTCCAGGATGACCGGCTTGATGCCGGATTCCATCAGCCGCAGCGCAGCAAACAACCCGGCGGGCCCGGAGCCGACGATCACCACTTTTTCCTTTCTGCTCACATCAGGGTAATCGGTATTATAGGTAAACAGGCGGGGAGCCTTTCCATCCGGGTATACCTCCGCTTTCACAAGCACCTTCACCTGCCGGCCGCGCGCGTCTATGGACTGACGGGTTTTCCTGATCACGGTATCCGGGTTTTCCGGTATGCCGAGCGTGCCGAGCACACGCTTTCTGAAGGCGCTTTCGTCAAATGCCGTTTCGGGGGAAAGGGTAAGTTGAATGGTTTTGTTCATTGCTGCTTATGAAAAGATAATCCCCGGATCGCCGCAGGTGAGCTTACCTGCCGGGCGGAATACAACCGGAATAGAACGCCGGTCATCCGGTTTCGCAAAGTTACCTTTATAGGGGTCGGGCAGAATACAGTATGGAAGATTTTTTACAATCTACTAATCTTTTTATTCTTTTGCATGTTATTTGTTTTTGACTACACTTATGACCAGGGAACAACAGCAGGCTTTTTTTGCCCGTCTTGCGAGACAGAACCAGGAGTATCGGTATAAAATGCCTTCCAGGCAGGAAAGCGGGGAGTTTTTGCAACGTCTTGTCAATTTCCTGTTTCCTATCAGCCAGGATTGTGAGTGCGCGCGCCCGGGAGGCGAGCCGGTCAGCCTGGAAGCGTCTTTCTCCAGCATTCTCGATCACCTGGGATGCCTGCTCGAGCCGATCGCTCCTGCCATCAACGGAAGTGCGGAAGAAGTGGTGGACCAGTTCAGATCGGGGATTCCTGAGGCGTATGACCTGCTGCTTAAAGATGCACAGGCTATCGCTGACAACGATCCCGCCTCAGTCAGCCTGGAGGAGGTGCTATCCATTTACCCGGGCTTTATGGCCATTTCCACGTATAGGATCGCCCACCTGCTGTCGACCTGCGGCGTACCTCTTTTGCCCAGGATGTTTTCGGAGTATACGCACGGGATTACAGGCATAGACATCCATCCGAACGCCGTGATCGGCCATTCTTTTTTTATCGACCACGGAACGGGCGTGGTGATCGGCGAGACGACCGAAATCGGCAATAATGTGAAAATATACCAGGGTGTGACGCTGGGCGCTACCCATGTGACCAAGTCGATGGCTCAGCAGAAACGGCACCCGACGATCGAGGACAATGTCGTTATATATGCGAATGCGACCATTCTCGGGGGAAAGACGGTCATCGGCCACGATTCGGTGATCGGTGGAAACGCCTGGATCACGAAGAGTATTCCGCCGCATTCGATGGTGTATCACCAGTTCGAGATCGAGGTACGCAAACAGCTCGTTTGACCGGACAAGTATGGAAGAGAAGCTATACTACGATACCAACGAGGTGGCCGACATGCTGGGTGTCGAACCTTCGAAGCTCCGGTATTGGGAGAAGCACTTCCCGCAGCTCAGGCCCAGGAGGGATGCCCGCAACCGGCGCCGTTTTACGAAGGAGGATATCGAGATTATACGCCGGATTATTTACCAGAAGGAAATCCAGGGAAGGACCATTTCAGGGGCACGCCACCAGCTCAACCACCGCGAATCCGCCGAAAACCTGATTCTTCGTCTTCAGCGGATGCGCGCCTTCCTGGTTGAATTGAGAGACAGCCTGTAGGAATAACGGGTGCCGCTCAGTCTTTTCTTACCCCGAATCTGTACAGGGTGGTGGTTTCGTATTTTTCGCCGGGGCGCAATACGGTGCCGGGGAACCGGGGCTGGTTGGGTGAATCGGGAAAATGTTCCGTTTCCAGGCAGAAGCCAAATCGTTTGGTATAGGTGACGCCTTTTCCGGAAAGGCTGCCGTCGAGGAAATTCCCGGTATAAAACTGTACACCCGGCTCCGTAGTATACACCTCCAGTGTTCTACCGCTTTCCGGCTCGTAAACCCTTGCAACCAGCGGCAGACGCTCCGCGGATTTGTTCAGTACGAAGCAATGGTCATAGCCGCCTCCGTTCCGGATCTGCTCATCGGTATGGTCGTCGATTCTTGCGCCGATGGCTGCCGGGCTGCGAAAATCGAACGGAGTGCCGGAAACAGGCTCCAGACGGCCTTTGGGGATCAGCGTTTCGTTGACGGCTACCAGGCTGTCTGAATCGATAAAGATTTCGTGACCGAGTATGTCTCTTTTCAGCCCCGTCAGGTTAAAATAGCTGTGGTTGGTAAGGTTTACAACGGTAGGTTTGTCGGTAGTGGCCGCATAATCGATCCTGATCGCATCGTCGTTGGTCAGCGTATAGGTTACGGTGACGGAGAGCGTGCCCGGGTAACCTTCTTCGAGGTCTTTGCTCACATATTTCATGATCAGGCCGGCCGTTGAGTCGGTCAGCACCTCGGAGGTCTCCCAGAGGGCCTTGTCAAAGCCCGATTTCCCACCGTGAAGGGCATTGGGGCCGTTGTTGATGGCCAGCGAATAAGTATTGCCGTCAAGCGTGAAACGGCCGTTGGCGATGCGGTTGCCGTACCGGCCCACCAGGGCGCCGAAATAAGGGTGCTCGGTAAGATAAGGTGCCAGGGAGTCAAACCCCAGGGCCACGTCTTCGAATTTCCCGTTTTTATCGGGGACAGAAATGTGGGTAATGATGCCGCCGAAGTTGGTGATTCGCACCTCCATGCCGTTTGCGTTGGTAAGGGTGTAGAGATCGGCAGTCCGGCCGTCGGGAAGACTTCCGAAAGCCGATTTACTGATTGCGGGTTGCTGCATTTGTGTTGAATCTTTTTTGGAGGAACATGATGAAAAACAGGCTCCTGCCAGGCTTAGGAAAATGAAATACATGATGCCGGCAGAGGCGGACGTGAACCCGGCCGGTAAACAGTTTTTGATGCGCATCAATTTATGGAGTTAGCGATTCGTAAAAAACCAGGACTTTTATAAACTACTTGTTTTGCCCCCGTCTACAGGTAAATTTATTCCTGTGATGCTCGCTGCCGCCGGGGCGCAGAGGAAGGCTGCCGCTGCGGCGACCTCCGCGGGCGCTGCAAAACGCCGTACCGGAATTTCTGCCTCGAGCGCTTCAGCGACCTGTTCGGGCGTTTTCTGCTGTTCCTCCGCTTTCATGGCGAGCACAGCATCCAGGCGGCCCGTACGGGTGTACCCCGGGAGCACATTGTTGACCGTGATGCCGAAGGGACCCAGCTCGACGGACAGCGTTTTGGCCCAGGCTGCGACAGCCGCCCGGATGGTATTGGACACCCCCAGGCCGGGAATGGGCTGTTTGACCGAGGTGCTGATGATGTTGACGATGCGTCCGTAGCCGGCCTCTTTCATGTAAGGCACCACATGCCGGGCCAGGTTGTGGTTGTTGATGAGGTGCATTTGAAAAGCGGAGAGAAACTGCTCGTCTGCCGCATCTATAATCGGGCCGCCCGCAGGTCCGCCGGTATTGTTGACCAGGATATGGACCTCGGGGACCAGCCGGAGGTAGTCAAGGAGCGCGCTTTCCACCTTTGCCGGGTCCTGGAAATCGGCTTCTATGAACCGGTGGATCTGGCCGTGCGAAGTGTCCAGGAGCTGGATCACATCCAGTAGCTTTTCCCGGTTGCGGGCCATGAGTGTAACATGGGCCCCCAGCAGGGCCAGTTCTATAGCGGTGGCATAGCCTATTCCCTGTGTGCTTCCGCAGACAATGGCATTTTTTCCCGTCAGGTCCAGATTCATTACTTCTTTTGTTTAAGCTGATTCATTAGTCAAAAATAGTTACTTTTACTCCATATACCTTTTCTTTTGATGATTTCTTCCCGGGGAATCGGCCCGGGGAAGCGCAGGAGATACGGAAAACCCGGAGATGGAATGAGCATGAAAAATAAACAAATGAGATTTTCCTTTATACAAACGGTACTTGTACTTACCGTAGCGCAGGTGTCCGCCCAGGAGGTAGATCAGGCGGCGATGGCCAAAATCAGGAAAGAGGGATTTGAGCATTCGCACGTAGCCGAAATTGCGCACCGGCTGACGGATGTATCGGGACCGAGGCTGACCAACTCCCCAGGGTTTTACAGGGCTGCCGAATGGTCTGTGAAGCAGCTGCGGCAATGGGGCCTGGAAAATGCCCGCGTGGAGGACTGGGGTGAATTCGGCAGGGGCTGGCAGGTGGAAAAGAGCTACCTGGCGATGACAAAGCCTTACTACATGCCTTTTATCGCCATCCCGAAAGCCTGGACCCGGGGCACGGACGGCCCGGTCAGCGGGGAGGTCGTGCTGGTGCATGCACAGAATGAAGAGGACATCAAAAAATACGCCGACGGTCAGCTGAACGGGAAGATTGTTCTTTTGCGGGGCATTGCGGATACCTCGCCGACTTTTAAGCCGGATGCCGTCAGGTATACCGCGGAGGACCTGGAAAAGATGACCAATTCGGAGAATTTCGGCGCGCGGACTTTTAACGCGGAGCAGCAGGAAAGGCTCCGTCACCTGTATATGTTCCGGAACAAGGTCGACAGCCTGTTGAGAAGCCAGAAAATCAGGCTGGAGCTTGCCGGGCGAAACGGGAAACACGGCACGTTTTTTACAAGCAACGGCGCTTCTTACAGGGGAGATGCCGCCCCGGCCGGGCCGTCGTTCGAGGTTGCGCCCGAGTATGCCGGGCTGATGGCCCGCCTGCTGGAAAGCGGTATACCGGTGACCGTAGAGGCCGAGTCCCGGACGACGTTCTATGATCAGAAGCTGACCACAGGGAATGTCATAGCGGAAATTCCGGGGACGGATCCCCGGCTGAAGGACGAAATTGTCATGCTCGGGGCCCACCTGGATTCGTGGCACAGCGCTACGGGAGCGACGGACAACGCGGCCGGCTCCGTAGTCATGATGGAGGCGGTGCGGATCCTGCAGTCGGCCGGGCTGAAGCCGAAGCGGACGATACGCCTGGCGCTCTGGTCGGGGGAGGAGCAAGGGATATTCGGCTCCAGAAATTACGTGAAGAAGACTTTCGGAGACCCGCAGACCATGAAACTGACTGCAGCGCATGAAAAATTTTCCGCCTATTACAACATCGACAACGGAACCGGAAGGATACGGGGTATTTACCTCCAGGGGAACGAAGCTGCAGGGCCGGTGTTTGCCGGGTGGCTGTCGGCTTTTTC
Source organism: Telluribacter sp. (assembly GCA_040394275.1). Classification (GTDB taxonomy): domain Bacteria; phylum Bacteroidota; class Bacteroidia; order Cytophagales; family Spirosomataceae; genus JBEBSO01. The sequence continues at coordinate 8,296 of JBEBSO010000005.1, read as the reverse complement.
CGATATCATCGATCATCCGACCGTTACCCTCCGCAACACGGGCGGCACCGATCACCTGAGCTTTGATGCGGTTGGGCTGCCCGGCTTCCAGTTTATCCAGGATGGCATAGAATACGGATCCCGCACGCACCATACCAACGCAGATACCTACGAGCGCCTCGTCATGGATGATCTGAAGCAGATGGCGGTCGTGGTAGCTGCCTTTGTATACAATACTGCGCAGATGGACGGGAAGATCCCGCGGAAAAAACTGCCTGCGCCGGCCTCCCGCTAGCCCCGCTTTTCTTTTTTTCCCGCTTCGATGGCGAGGCGGATGCTTCCGTGCGCACCCAGAAGCAACTGCGCCTTTTCCCGTGAAACACCCAGCTCCTCCGTAACCATCCGCAGCGCGCGGTCGACCAGCTTGTGGTTGGTCATCTGCATGTCCCACATCTTATTGCCCCTGACTCTTCCCAGCCGGATCATCACCGAAGTGGAAAGCATGTTCAGGGCCAGTTTCTGGGCGGTCCCGGCTTTCATCCGTGTGCTGCCCGTTACAAACTCAGGCCCGGTTACGATCTCCACGGGGTATTCGGCGGCAGCCGCGACCGGCGAACCCGTATTACAGACGATGCATCCCGTAAGGACACCTGCTTCCCGGGCTTTTTTCAGCCCCCCGATTACGTACGGCGTCCGCCCCGAAGCCGCGATCCCGATCAGCGAATCGGCTTTGTTGATCCCGTAAGCCAGGAGGTCCGTCCAGGCTTGCCCCGGATCATCCTCGGCGTTTTCTACGGCTTTCCGGATGGCCTGATCGCCGCCGGCGATCAGGCCGATGACCAGGTCGAAAGGCACTCCGTAGGTAGGAGGGCATTCGGAGGCGTCGACAATGCCCAGCCTGCCGCTGGTTCCCGCACCGATATAAAAAAGCCTCCCGCCTGCTTTCATCCGTTCTGCGATCTCAGCGACAAGCGCTTCCAGCTGCGGGATGGCCTGCGCTACGGCAAGAGGGACGGTCTGGTCTTCTTTGTTGATGTTCCGGAGGATTTCCCCGATGCTCATTTTTTCCAGGTCATCGTAGTGGGAAGCGGTCTCCGTGGTAAGCATATCCATGATAAATCAGTAATTGTCAGGGCTCAAAAGTAATGATTTTTATAATAAGCGGTTCTTTTCCAAGGACGGCAGGAGGAGGGGAAAATTTTTCACCATAAAATTTGGAAGTATAGAAAAATAGCTTCTAATTTGGATCACAATAAAAAAATAGCGAAATTTCGCTAAATGTAAAATTTTCACGAGATGAAGTACTTACAAACCTTCTCCTGGATGCCGCTGTCAGCAGACCGGCAGATATGGATGGTGTTGTAAACCCCCGATATAGCTCCGTACATATCGAAGCGGGGCATTTTTAGCAATTGTTAACTATTATGAGTACAGAACTGAACAGATTTTCAAAAACGCTGACGCAGGATGTAACCAATCCGGCCGCGCAGGCCATGCTTTACGGCATAGGCCTGAAGGAGGGGGATATGGCAAAGCCCCAGATCGGCATCGCGAGCACGGGTTATGAAGGTAATCCCTGCAACATTCATCTCAACGGCCTCTCCGTGTATGTGAAGCAGGGTATCCAGGCCAACGACATGGTGGGGTTGATTTTCAATACCATCGGCGTGTCGGACGGGATGACCAACGGGAACGACGGCATGCGTTACTCGCTGCCCAGCCGTGACATCATTGCCGATTCGATCGAGACGGTGGTGTCCGCCCAATGGTATGACGGGGTGATCGCAGTCGTGGGCTGTGACAAGAACATGCCCGGGGCCATTATGGCCATGGCCAGGCTGCAGCGCCCTGCCATTATGGTATACGGCGGCACGATCCGTTCAGGAACTTATAAGGGGCAGAAAATGGATATCGTGTCTGCGTTCGAAGCCCTGGGTAAGAAATTTGCAGGCAACATTTCCGACGAAGACTTCAAAGGGGTCATTCAGAATTCCATACCCGGACAGGGCGCCTGCGGGGGAATGTACACCGCCAACACCATGGCTTCTTCCATTGAGGCGATGGGGCTGAGCCTGCCTTTCAGCAGCAGCTACCCGGCCACCCATGAAGGCAAGCAGGAAGAGTGTAAAAAGATCGGGGCGGCGATGAAAAGGCTTCTCGAGCTGAACCTTACCCCGAAGGAGATTATTACGAAAAAATCGCTGGAGAATGCGCTCACCGTCGTGATGGCGCTCGGCGGATCGACCAACGCGGCGCTCCATTACCTGGCCATTGCCCGGGCGGCGGGTATCCCGCTTACCCTGGACGATATCCAGGCCGTCTCCGACCGCACACCTTTTATCGCGGACCTGAAGCCCAGCGGGAAATACTATATGGAGGACATGCTGTCCATCGGCGGTGTGCCTGCAGTCATTAAATACCTTTATAAGGAAGGATTTATCCACGGGGATTGCATTACGGTTACCGGGAAAACAGTGGCCGAAAACCTCGAGGGGGTAAATGATCTGGAGTTCGAATCGCAGAAGATCGTATTCCCGATTTCCAACCCGATCAAACCGACAGGGCATATCCAGATCATGTACGGGAACCTGGCCCCGACGGGTGCGGTGGCCAAAATTACGGGCAAGGAAGGGCTTCGTTTTGAAGGCGATGCCAAAATCTGCGAGCATGAATCCGAAATCATTACTGCGCTGGCCAATGGAGAGATCAAGCCGGGCCATGTAGTGGTGATCCGTAACTCGGGTCCCAAAGGCGGTCCCGGTATGTCCGAGATGCTGAAGCCTACCTCCGCCGTCATGGGCGCGGGGCTCGGAGACAAGGTCGCGTTGATTACGGACGGCCGCTTTTCGGGGGGTACGCACGGTTTCGTGGTAGGGCACATCACGCCGGAAGCTTTTGAGGGCGGTCCGATTGCGCTGGTGAAGGACGGCGACCGGATCACCATCGATGCCAATACCCGGGAGCTCACCCTCCATGTGTCTGATGAAGAGCTGGCCAGCCGCAAAGCGGCCTGGGTACAGCCGGCTCCCCGTTTTACCAAAGGAATTTTGGGAAAATACATACGCAATGTGAAGTCGGCCAGCGAGGGCTGTGTTACCGATGAAGCATAAGGCGTGCACGATAAAATTTTTGCAGGACTTAAACTAAATCGAAGGTCATGGATTTCAAAGAAGAAAACATCGGATTGGCCCCGGAAGCGCCGGCTGCTACGCAGCCCGAGATACTGAACGGCTCACACGCTTTGATCAGGTCGTTGATAGAGGAAGGGGTAGAAACGATATTCGGTTACCCGGGCGGAGCGATCATGCCGGTGTACGATGCGATCTACGATTACCAGGATAAAATCAATCATATACTGGTACGGCACGAACAGGGAGCCGCCCATGCGGCGGAAGGATTCGGCAGGGTTTCCGGCAAGGTGGGTGTCTGCCTGGTGACATCCGGGCCCGGAGCAACCAACCTGGTTACGGGTATAGCCGATGCCATCATTGATTCCACGCCCATGGTGTGTATCATCGGACAGGTGGCCAAGCACTTGCTGGGGACGGATGCCTTCCAGGAAACGGACGTCATCGGTGTCACCACCCCGATCACCAAGTGGAATTACCAGATTACTGACGCCAATGAAATCCCCGAAGTAATCGCCAAGGCCTTTTATATTGCCAAGAGCGGAAGGCCGGGACCTGTCGTGATCGATATTACCAGGAACGCACAGGTAGAAATGATGAACAGGGAGTTCAAATATAAGCCTTGCGAGAGCATGATCAGCTATCGTCCCCGGATTGAGCCGAAAGCGGATCAGGTGGAAAAGGCGGCCGAACTGATTAACAGCGCGAAAAAGCCTTTCCTGTTTTTTGGCCACGGCGTACGGATCGCCGGAGCACAGGAAGAACTGATCAGTTTCGTGGAGAAAACGGGAATTCCCTGTGCGGCGACCCTGCTGGGGCTCTCCTCCGTCCCCGTGGATCATCCGCTCTATGCAGGATGGCTGGGGATGCACGGGAATTACGGGACCAACGTCCTGACCAACCAATGCGACCTGATCATCGCGGTGGGTATGCGTTTTGATGACCGGGTGACCGGTGATGTGAAGCGCTATGCCCGGCAGGCCAAAGTGGTACATATTGAGATCGATCCTTCGGAGATTGACAAGGTAGTCAAGGCAGATGCCCCGGTCGTAGGAGATGCCGGGGTCGCCCTGAAAATGCTGTTGCCGCTGGTGGATAAAAAAGACCACAGCGAATGGCGTAATGAGTTCCGGAAGTACGACGCGCTGGAGAACGAAAAAATAACGATACCGGAATTGGCGCCGACCACCGAGAAGATCAAGATGGCGGAAGTGATCCGTAAGCTTTCCGATAAAACCAAAGGAGAAGCAGTGATTGTGGCGGATGTAGGCCAGCACCAGATGGTGGCGGCGAGATATTACCAGTTTCAACGTGCAAACTCTTACATTACTTCAGGTGGATTGGGGACGATGGGCTATGCCCTGCCTGCTGCTTTCGGGGCCAAGGTCGGTGCCAGGGACCGTGAAGTGGTGGCAATCATCGGCGACGGTTGCTTTCAGATGACCATCCAGGAGCTGGGAACGATCGCACAAAGCGGGCTGCCGGTGAAGATTATTATCCTGAACAACAATTATCTGGGCATGGTGCGCCAGTGGCAGCAGCTGTTTTTCGAAAAACGCTATTCCTTCGTAGAGCTGCAGAACCCCGACTTTATCACGATAGGGAAGGGCTTCGGGATCGACGGGCATACCTGCGTAAAGCGTGAAGACCTGGAGGCCTCCCTGGACAAGCTGATCAGCTCGGACAAGCCTTACCTGCTGGAAGTGATCGTCGAGAAAGAGGAAAACGTGTTCCCGATGGTGCCTTCAGGGGCCTGTGTGGCAGACATCCGCCTAGAGTAGTCAGCGTAATTATAGTTTTAAAGGAAAGTAATACAGAATGGCAACTACATACACCATATGCGTGTTTACAGAAAACACCATCGGTTTGCTCAATAAGATCACGGTCCTGTTTACAAGGCGCCGCATTAACATAGAAAGTCTTACCGTTTCGGAATCGGAGCGCCAGGGTGTTTCCCGGTTTACGATCGTCATCAAGCACGAATCCCGCGAGGCCGTCGAAAAGCTGGTCAGGCAGATCCGGAAAATTATCGAAGTGCTGGCGGTTTTCGGTTACCTGAACGACGATATCGTATACAATGAGATCGCCCTGTTTAAGATCGCTACGCCGGCCAACGCCAAGCCCATAGATATTGAGACCATCAATAAGATCTACAAGGCCTGGGTTGTGTACTGGGGCCTGGACTATGTGGTGATTGAAAAGACAGGTAAGGAAGAAGAGATTTTCGATTTCTTTAACTATATCAAACCGCACGGAATTCTCGAATTTGTGCGTTCGGGAAGGGTGGCAGTGGGAATGAGCCCGCAGAGCCTTACGGATTTTCTCCCGGAAGCCGAGTGGGAGTATTACCTGTAAGGGCCGGTTATTGCCGGCGGCACCATCTCTGTCCGTCCCGGAGCTGCTGATTTGCCCGTTTTTTTAGCGTTACAGCTGGTTTTCAGGCATAAACCTGAATTCGGGCTTCTATTGTCTGAGAAATGTATGATATTTGCGGGACAAAAGCCGGAGCTGCCGGGAAGGAGGAAGGCGTAGTGGGTCCGGGACGGCTGTTTAGTTAAAGTAAATAATAATAATTCCCAATAAACAATTCAAAACAATGGCAAAATTAAACTTCGGCGGAGTAGAAGAAGATGTTGTAACCCGCGAGGAATTCCCACTGGAAAAAGCGCGTGAGATTCTGGCAAACGACACGGTCGCCGTTATAGGATATGGCGTACAGGGGCCCGGGCAAAGTCTGAACCTGCGCGACAACGGTATCAACGTAATCGTTGGCCAGCGTAAAGGAGGTAAATCCTGGGATAAGGCTGTGGCTGACGGCTGGGTACCCGGCGAAACGCTTTTTGAAATAGAGGAAGCCCTGGCCAAAGGAACAATTATCTGCTACCTGCTTTCGGATGCGGCGCAGATCGAATTGTGGCCCACGGTTAAAAAATATCTTACCGCCGGCAAATCCCTGTATTTCTCCCACGGATTCGGTATTACCTATAAAGACCAGACAGGCATCGTGCCTCCCGCAGATGTGGACGTATTCCTCGTGGCGCCGAAAGGCTCCGGAACATCGCTCCGCAGGCTGTTTGTAGAAGGAAAAGGGCTGAACTCTTCTTTCGCGATTTTCCAGGACGCTACAGGCCATGCCCGTGACAAGGCGATCGCGCTGGGTATCGGTGTAGGTTCCGGCTACCTGTTCGAAACAGATTTCTACCGTGAGGTAACTTCTGACCTTACCGGTGAGCGTGGTACGCTGATGGGTGCTATCCAGGGTATTTTTGCTGCACAGTATGAAGTACTGCGTGCCAACGGTCACTCTCCTTCGGAAGCATTCAACGAGACGGTAGAGGAGCTGACGCAGTCGCTGATGCCGCTGGTGGCCGAAAACGGGATGGACTGGATGTACGCCAACTGTTCGACCACTGCGCAGCGCGGCGCGCTGGACTGGTGGAAGCCTTTCCGCGATGCGACCAAGCCGGTATTCGAGCAGCTGTACAACTCGGTAAAATCCGGTGAGCAGGCCCGCATTTCGATCACCCGCAACTCCCAGAGCGATTACAGGGAGAAGCTGGAGGAGGAATTGAAGGAGCTCCGCGAATCCGAGCTGTGGCAGGCGGGCAGTACGGTCCGCGGTCTTCGCCCGGAAAGAAGCTAACATTGCCAGACCCGCCACCAGATCCAGTGGCGGGTCTTTTTTTCGTATCCTTTGAAATGAGCCTGGGCGAATGCGCATCAGACAGGTGATGAATAAATCATGGATTTTCGAACTCTTTATACAGATGCAATCAACAAACGAGAAACCGTTTGCGGGACCTTCGCTGGAGCATATCCGGGCGGCGGCGGAAAGGCTCAGCTCCGTCGTTACGCATACGCCGCTCCAGGAAAACAGCCATCTTTCGGAACAATACCAGGCGCGGATTTTGCTGAAGCGGGAAGATCTGCAGATCGTCCGCTCGTATAAAATCCGGGGTGCCTACAACAAGATGGCCACCCTTTCGGAGGAGGAGCGGGCGCGGGGAGTGGTGTGCGCCAGCGCCGGCAACCACGCGCAGGGAGTGGCTTTCGCCTGTCGCAGGATGCAGGTGAAAGGAGCGATCTTTATGCCCGGCACAACGCCGGCCCAGAAAGTGAAGCAGGTGGGTTTATTTGGCAGGGAATGGGTGGATATACACCTGGTAGGGGATACCTTCGACGATTCGTATGCGGCTTCCCTTGAATTTGAAAAGGCGCACGGGGCCATTTTCGTACATCCTTTTGACGACCTGAAGGTCATCGAAGGACAGGGCACTGTGGGGCTTGAAATCCTGGAAGACACCGATATGCCCATTGACTACCTGCTGATGGCGATAGGCGGCGGAGGCCTGGCGTCGGGCGTGTCAGCGGTATTCAAAAGCCTCTCGCCGGCCACAAAGCTGATTGGCGTGGAGCCGTTGGGCGCACCATCGCTTAAGCGGTCCCTGGAGGCCAATGAAGTGGTTACGCTGGAGGATATTGACAAGTTTGTAGACGGTGCCGCGGTTAAGCGCATCGGGGACCTGACTTTTGAGATCTGCCGGCAAAACCTCGACGACGTGCTCCTCATACCGGAAGGAAAAGTATGCTCGGCGATCCTTCAGCTGTACAACGAGGAAGCCATCGTGGCCGAGCCGGCCGGGGCGCTGACCATCGCGGCGTTGGATGCTGTCCGTGAGGAAATCAAGGGCAAGACTGTTGTTGTGCTTATAAGCGGAGGCAACAACGACATTACCCGCACGGAGGAGATCCGGGAGCGCTCGCTGCTCTATGAAGGCCGCAAGCATTATTTCATCGTCCGTTTTCCGCAACGGGCCGGTGCGCTGCGCGATTTCCTGAACGTATTGGGGCCCCGTGATGATATTGCCCGTTTCGAGTATGTCAAAAAAACCAATAAAGAGCAGGGCCCTGCGCTGATCGGGATAGAGCTGGCCGACCCGGCCGATTTCCAGCCGCTGATTGAACGGATGGAGCAGGGCCGGATCGTATACGAATACCTGAACGATCAGCCCGATATGTTTCGCTTCCTGGTCTGAGGGAAGAGGGGAAAAATATTTCCATTTTTCTTCCGATTTATTTTGGAATGCTAATACAGACTTCTATTTTTGCAGTCCCAAACGAGGGGAAAGACATTTCGGTGATGTAGCTCAGTTGGTAGAGCAAAGGACTGAAAATCCTTGTGTCGGCGG
>JBEBSO010000004.1:0-23311 GCA_040394275.1 Telluribacter sp. | reverse complement strand
GAGTCCCATTCAAGCAAGGCACCCACCTGCTGGTCCACGTCGACGCGTACGGAGTAGTCTGATATAAGCGGTGTCACCTACTCGATATCCCCTCTCTGGCTACTAGGTTGTCCGTCTCTCCGCCATTCATAAGACTGAATCTGATTCTCCCCCGGAACCGAAGCCTGCACGCTGAAGGGGCCCGATGTGGATACATCCGGTTGTGCGATCGGATCTCTCACGATCAGGCTCACCTGTGAGGAAAGCTCCGAGGTGCAACCGAATACATTTTGCGACATGACTGTATAGCTCCCGGAAACAGACGGGCTGAACTTCACTCCTTCCCCTGCGGAGGCAGTCTCCCCGTCCTTAAACCAGCGGTACAGGTGAGGTCCTCCCGATGCGCTGAGCTCCAGCAAAGATTCCGGACACGCCTGTAACTCCCCACCCGGCACAATAACCGGTCTCTGGGGCCTGATTCCCTCGCTTGCGTTGACAATAGGGCTGAGAACCACGTTACCGTCGGCATCCCGCATGGTAGCCCGGTACACCCCGGGAGAAGTTACCGTGAGTGTTCTGGAAGTAGAGCTGCTGTTGTTCCAGGAATAAGAACTATACCCCTCCGGCAGCGTAAACGTGATTCCATTGTTGGACGAGTTACACGCCACCGAAATCGAAGGAACGGGAGCAGGCGTAATCGGCATCACCTCCGCAAAGAAATTGGACTCGGTAAACGTCCTGAAAAAAGCATTTGCAACATCATCCAATACCTGCAGGTTGGATACCCCTGGCGTCGAAAAATGTGTGCCGTCCGGGCGACTGTCGGGACCTATCTGATCGGTATTGGGTCCGGGAAACACCGGAAAAAAAGGATTGCTGAGCACTTCATTCTGGGCATCAATCACAGCCTGCCCGATTATCGGGCCGTAACCTTCGGAGGTAAGCGAAGTACGTGAAATCACCCACCTGATCCGCTTATTGATACTGATTTTGGCCAGATCTATTATGTAAGTCAAATGATTGATATATTCTTCCTTCGACATTCTCCCCGGCAGGTTGTCGGCCTCCCCTTGAATCCATAAAATCGAACGGACACCGAGCTGGTTTGCATAATGGCTGATGGACAGACGGAGGTTTTCATAAGGCATTTTCTCTGCATACAAAAAGCCGCCGTAGACATTGTAGGTTTGCTCCCCTTTGGCACTTTGCGCCCAATTGCGCACGGAAGTCCCCTCCCACGCCGTGTTTATAAACAGGATAGGCACATTAAGCCGCTGTGCCAGCAGGTCACCCAAAACTCCCCAGCACCAGGAGGTCTGACCCCTGGGCGCTATATTGGCGTCACTGGTCAGCTTCGCAAAAGTAGGAGCCGGAGGATCACTTATGGAGTTGGATGTATTGTCATAATTATTAATGTAATTGACCCTGTCGTCCTCGGCGCCCTTTGTAAGAGTACCCCTCAGGCCCTGACCGTTGGACTGCCCCGCAATAATGAAAACTTCTCCGACTCCGAAGCGGGGAATTACATCTGAAGCCACTACCGCATTTTTATAGGAAGCCCGGACCTGCAGGGAATACCATCCTCCCAACAGCGTAACGGTACCCAAAAACACACCGCCCGACGGATTGCTCTGCAAAACCGCCCAATCCGTGTCGATACCTTGTCCGGGGATTACTGCCACCGCACGTACCTCCACTTTGTCAATCAGCTGGCTGTAAGTTCCGGCTATGGAAATCTGGGAACGCCCGTCGATACCTCTCTGGTAAACTGCTCTTTCAACTGGCGTGGTTATCTTTATCTGGGCATGAAGCTGCGAACAAAAAAAGATTCCTAAAAATGATAATTTTAAAAACAGCTCCCTGGTAAACTTTGATTTTATCATAATTTCATCTATCAAATAAAGTCACTTGGACTAAAAAGCCGGGGCTTTCGGAAAATACGCACAAAAATAGTATTTTTTTTATCCGTAAATCAACGGAGACGGACTGAAAAAAAGTCCTGCGTCCGGAGACCGGTCTGCAATGGCCGAAGACTGCCTCACAGGCTACCTTTCAATGACCAGCTTCTTCACAAACGACGCTCCCGAACCCTCCGAAACCCGGAGATAGTATATACCGGCGGCCAGGAACGTCACCTCCAGCCGGATTCTCCCGCTGAAAGACCGGCGGCCAAAATTCCTGACAAGTCTTCCCGCTGCGTCAAACAATGTGACGGAAGCTGCCGGCCAATCCTCCACCAACTCCACATACACCTGGTTGCTCCGGGAGGGATTGGGGTATAATACTATGGCGTCGCTGCCGTCACCCGGCACAAACTCGAAAACTTCGCTGTATTCCGAGGTACATACAAGCTCTTCATCGTATACCCGGAAAGCTTTTACCTGGTAAGCCCCCCGGCGTGTAACCTTGATAAACGGGCTTTCTCCTGCAAGTACGGCCGCATTCGCCTCCCATTGAAAGCGACCTGCCGTTTCCGGCTCGGCCACCAGCGTATAAACGCCTGCCCGGCGGATGGCCGGTGTCGGAGGATTTTCCTTCACCTCCACTTTAACGGGCGCCGGCTTCAGCGAAAGGCAGCCATTTGCGCCCTTGCTCTGTACGTAGTAATCTCCGGAAATATGCACAACGATAGTATCAGTTTCTATTCCGTTACTCCATAAAAAAGGAGTGACTCCTCCGGCAACCAGGCTGACAGTGCCGCCATCACAGAACCTCAGGCTGCCGGAAGCAGTGATGGCCGGAGTGGGCGGCAGGGCCAGCACCTGCAGGCTTACCTGGTCTGCAGGCTCGGACAGGCATCCGAATTCGTTCGCGACAGTTACGGTATACACACCTTCCCTGTTCAGCCTCAGGGTCCGCCCTGCGCTGCCGTCGCTCCATTGATAGGCGGCAGCCGGCGTCGATTCCAGCACAACCTCCTTGTCTGCGCAAAATGTCGTGGGACCGTTCGCCGATATGGAAGGCCGTGCGGGCAGCGGGTTCACCACTACTTCCATTGTCACCGAGGGGCGGGAGACGCACCCTTTCTCATCAGTCGTGGTCACCCAGAAGCCTCCTCCCGATCTCACTTCTATTTCTCTGGAAGTACCGCCGTTGCTCCACTGATAGTTCGGCTGCTGATCCGATTGAAGTATCGTGTAGTCGTTCTGACAAAAAATGGTCGCCCGCAGGCTGGTTACCGTCGGCGACACCGGCAGCGGATTTACTTTTACCGTAACGGGATCAGACAGATTTTCACAACCGTTTCCATCTCTTACCCTGACGGAAAAAATGCCGCTGCCCAAAACAGTTATGGACCTGGATGTACTGTTGTCCGACCAGATGTTCCCCTGGTCGTGGCTGGATGACAATACGACCCGGCCTCCGTCACAAAACTCGGTTTGTCCGTCGGCCTGGATCATTGGTTTGGCGGGCAATGCATGTACCGTGACGGCAACCGGCTCGGACGGCTTTGAATAACAGCCGTAATCGTCGTATGCTCTTACAGTATATACACCGGTTGCCCCGACCGCCAGGTCTGCGCCTCTCGATTGTTCCGACCATTCACTCCGCGGACCGGAGCTTGCCCGGAGTACCACTTCTCCCCCGGCACAGAAAGTGGTCGCCCCGAAAACAGCCACTGCCGGGACGGATGGAGGCGGAACGGGGGATACCTCCACGCTCACCGCATCCGAGACCGCTTCGCAGCCGTAAATACTCTTTATCCGGACCGAATAGGAGCCCGGAGAAGTAACCGAAATCTGGCCTCCGTTTTGCCCGGTATTCCAAACCGGGCTCTGATCGGACGAAGATTGCAGCACCAGGGGAGCTCCCTCGCAGATCCACGGACCGCCGGGCAGGAGAACGGAAGGTTTCGAAGGCTGTATTACTCCCTCTATCCGGACTTCCGGCGTGTAAAGCTGGTTGCCACGCTGGTCACGGACCTTCGCCCTGTACACACCCTCGCCGACATCAATATCCCCTGATCCGCTGCCGTTGCTCCATTGCAGGCTTTGATAGTCTCCCCCCCGCAGCGACAACCGTACCCTGTTATCGCCTGCACAGGAAACCGCCACCTCAGGCACGGATATGGCGGGAGAAGGCTCTGAAAAAGCAAAAAAATAATCGTCCAGGCTCCAGGCCCAGGCTTCAGCCAGGTCCAGAAGACCGGAACCGCTGAAATGTACCCCATCAGGCCGGGGTGTCTGAATTTCGTCCGTATTGGGCCCGCCGAATACGTTGGGAACTTCCGCTATGATCCTGTTTTGCCCCTCAATGGCCGGAAGATAGATTCCGACCGGGTTGGTATACGAAGTGCGTGATACCACCCAGCTTATATTTCTGCCCGACTCCATCCGGCTCTGACTGATGATTGTCGATAACTCTGCAAAATAGTTGTCTGCACTATTGCCCGACGTCAGTTCGGCCTCGCCCTGAAGCCAGAGCACGGCGCGCAGGCCTGTCATGGCTACATATTGCTGTATAGCAGTCCGGAGGTCGCCATAAGGCATCCCATAAGGCAGATAAGGCTCCCCGGTATACAAGGAATAAGCTATACCGTCGATACTTTCTTGCCAGTTCCTGGCAGCGCTTCCATACCATGCTACGTTATAAAACAGGATCGGAACATCCAGCCTTGCTGCGAGGATGTCTCCCAGCCTACCCCATGACCACGCCGAATTACCCCTGGGCGCTATGAAAGCATTGCTGACCAGCTGTGAAAATTCGGGGAATGGCAATACGCCATATGGATCGTTCAGGTTGTAGTAATTGATGCAATTGACCCGGTCATCGGCAGCACCCGGAGCCCCGTAATCCAGGAAACCCTGCCCGTTGGACTGCCCGGCAACCATAAAAACCTCTCCCACTCCCACCCTCGGAAGCAGGGCGCTCCCCGCTACCTGGTCACCCCGGATGCCCCGTACCTCCAGCTGGAACCATCCGCCGGACGATACGAGCGAGCCCTGGTAAAATCCTCCGGCCGGCTGGTTTTGAATGGTCGTCCAGTCCGTCGGCACTCCCCCGGCTACCGGCACCAGCCTGGCTTCTACCCGGTCTACGGCTTCCGTAAAATTGCCGGCTATAGAGATCGCGGCGTTATTGCTTTTGTCGCGTTGAAACACACAGCGGTTGAGCGGGCAGGTAATAGACACTCCAGCCTGGCATATTATTTCCGCAAGAAGCAGCAGTACCGAAACGACGACCCTAGACAGTTTCATATTCGAAGCAGAAGCTACGCATACAAATTGATAATGATATCAACTGAATTTCAAGTTTTCAACAGACAGTTTATTAAACGGCCGCCTGCGTATTCAGCAATTTCCAGAGTTCGTCTTTCAGGGTTTCAATGCCCCCGCCCGTCACTGCAGAGATCAGGAGCGCCGGTATTCCTTCGGGTCTCTTATTCATTAGTTTTATCTTGTCTTCATCCGTGAGTAAATCGGCCTTGGATATGGCCAGGAACCGTTGTTTATCCAAAAGAGAGGGGTTGTACAGGCGAAGTTCTTCCAGCAGTGTTTCATATTCGGCGACGAGGTCTTCGCTATCGGCCGAAATGACAAACAGCAGGATCGAGTTCCGCTCGATATGCCGCAGGAAACGCAGCCCCAGGCCTTTTCCCTGGGAAGCTCCTTCAATGATACCCGGGATGTCCGCGATGACAAAAGATTTGAAGTCACGGTAGGGAACAACGCCGAGGTTGGGCACCAGTGTAGTAAACGGGTAGTCGGCGATTTCCGGTTTGGCTGCGGAAACAACAGAAAGCAGGGTGGATTTTCCTGCGTTGGGAAATCCCACCAGGCCGACATCAGCCAGCACTTTCAGCTCGAGCACGAACCATTCTTCGCGACCGGGCTCTCCGGTCTGCGCGTGATAGGGCGTCTGGTTGGTAGCAGACTTGAAATGATCGTTGCCCAATCCGCCTCTGCCGCCCCTGAGGAGTATCTTCTCCTCACCGTCCCCGGTGATCTCGAAAAGCACTTCCCCCGTCTCTGCATTTTTGGCGACCGTGCCCAGCGGCACATTCAGGATGATGTCTTTGCCCTGCATCCCTGTCCGTCGCCCGCCTTCTCCCGCCTTGCCCGGATCGGCCTTGACGTGCTTGGTATATTTAAGATGGAGAAGCGTCCATATCTGGGTATTGCCACGCAGTATGACATGTCCGCCCCGTCCGCCGTCCCCCCCGTCAGGTCCGCCCTTGTCCACATGCTTCTCCCGCCGGAAGTGCATCGACCCCGCACCGCCTGCGCCTGACCTGGCATTTATTTTAACGTAATCAATAAAATTGGATCCTGACATAATCTATCCCTGGTGTGACATGGTGCGGCTACCTGTTACATGGGGATAATTCATCCCGGTAGTTTAGACCTCCCGCAAAGTCTTCTCAATTTCGGCAAAAATGCCCTCTATGTCACCTACCCCGTTTATTCCGGTGTACTTGCCCTGCCCGCGGTAATATTCGGCAACAGGCTTGGTCTTATCGTTATATTCCTGGATTCTCTTCCCGATCAGCTGCTCATTGCTGTCGTCCGGTCTGCCCGATGTCTGCCCCCGGATCAGCAGCCTTTTCAGGAGCTCCTCGTCGGGGACTTCCAGCCCGATCATGACCGAAATTTTCTCATCGAAATCGGACAGCAGCCTGTCCAGCGCTTCCGCTTGCTTCACGGTACGCGGAAAGCCGTCAAAAATAAACCCGGCAGCTTCCCGGTGGGTTCTCAATTTGTTTGCGATCATCCCGATCACCACCTCATCCGGCACCAGGATCCCCTGATCCATCAGCGTTTTTGCCTTCAGACCAAGCTCGGTCCCTTCTTTAATTTCAGATCTCAACAAATCGCCGGTCGAAAGATGCACCAATTGGAATTTGTCTATAATTTTTTCGCTTTGAGTACCCTTTCCCGCACCGGGAGGCCCGAAAAGCACCAGATTAACCATAAAATTTGTTAAAATATTGGTTCAGATTTCTTTAAAGGACTGCAAATTTAATACTATTTCTGGCTTGAAAGTTTAGAAAGAATCTTTTTAACAAAAAAATCCCCGCACCCTCCGGGCGGGGAATAAAAGGGTGACAGGAAGCGGGTTAAGGAGCGCTCAGGGCTGCTGATCAGAGAGCACGATACGCCTGACCGCACCGTCTTCATTTTGTACGGCCGTAACAAACAGCGTACCTGTCGTCTTCTTCTTCAGCTCGATCTGTCCGAAAAAATCCCCGGAAAAGTCCTTCACCTCTTTTCTCCCGACCTCTCTGCCCCTGGTATCCGCCACCGTTATGAGCACCGTACCTTTCCCGGGTGCGGTAAAACGTATGTTCAGCACATGGTTTTCGGGTTGGTTGGGGTATACCTGCAAGCCCCGGATCGCCCCGGCACGGGAGGCAGGACCATCGGCAAACAACGATGCGGCGCCGAATCCCGGCAGGGACCACCGCAGCGCTTCCCGGTCTGCTCCCCGCAGATGCCGGTTAAAGTCCGCATCTCTTTTGAAATGGCGCAGCTGGATTTTCGCATTGGCCTCCATTCTCCGCAGGTCGGGACGCAGTCTTCCCGGATCAGACGGGCTCCCAAAATAAAAACCGCGGTTCCAGCCGGGCCTTCCCCGCCCCGCGTCTCCCTCTGCCACCGTAATCGTGATCCTTCTTCCGGTATCCGGGCCGGCCGACTCCAGCGAATCCAGTATCCTGTTGACAATGACCGTCCGCTCCTCTTTCCCTGAGACGGCTTCGATGCGGTACTTTTTTTCGGTCACCTTTGTTTTGCCTCCCCTGTTTTCCTCTACTGTGACGCTGATCGTCTTTTTCCTGTCGGGTTTTTCCTGCCCCGAAGCCGGGAAAGCCAGGAACAAGGTCGTCGTGGCTACGGAAAAGAAAATTCCGGAAAGCCGGTTTGGTCTGATTTTCATAAGCAATAATCCTGTTAAAATGATCAATATAAATATTTCAGCGTCAGGCCGCTCTCCCTGCAAGGGTGTGTTAAATTATGTTAAATCGTCCGGCCGGGCTTTTTGAAAAGATACTTTTGCAGCGTATCTTTAACATAGTCGCAAAAAAGCAAACCGATGTTGCACCGAAACCCGAAATGAGCAAAAGAAAAATTCAGATCACGATCGGACTGATGTGCATCGCCCTGATCGGGCTGGTGGGCTTCCAATGGTATTGGATCAGGGAGGCTGTTGCCCTGAGAAACGAGGAATTCAACCAGAAAGTGGCCGAGTCCGTTCAAAAGGTAGCCCATAAGATCGAAAAGCTCGAAATGCACTATGTACTGAAGCAGAAGCTGGAAACCGAGCAGCAGCGCGAAAAGCTGAACCGGATATCGCTGCTCAACCGGCAGGCGGAAAACAAAAGCCCGAACCCCAAAGCGCCCGTAGCAGCCTCGCATACTTTTCCGCATGAGCAGGACGCCTTCCCCGGCATGACGTTCCTGCCGCCGTTCCCCAGCGAGATCCGTATGGATGTGCTGAATCCTTCCTTCCGCATCGTGCTGGAAAGACAGCAGCAGCTCATGGACGAATTTTTCGAAGCCCAGAAAACGGGTACGGCGGGGATAGATGAATTTGTCAGGAAAAGGCTTGCCGAAGAAGCCTCCATACTCGAGTTCTTTGACGAACAAACGGGAATGGCTCCGCGTCGCCCGACGAGGCAAAAAAGAAAGGTCATCCCGGATTCGGCCGGCCTTTATACCCGCGCGGTTCCGCAGCGGCCACAGCGTAAATCCATTCCGCAGGAAAACGACACGCCCGGCGTCAAGCCGGCTGCCAGGCCTTCGGAGCGGTCGGCCATGCTGCGGGAAGTGATGCGGGACATCCTGTTTACAAGCAGGCCGGTCCACGAAAGGGTCAACCGTTTCCTGCTGGATACGCTGCTCAAGAAAGAATTTGAGCAAAACGGCATATCGCTCCCGTTCGAGTTTTCGGTAAAAGCCCGTCATCATTCCGTACCGCTTTTCGCCTCTGCCTCACTCGATCCCGGCGAATGGGACCGGAAAGCCTACAAGACCTCCCTCTTCCCGGACGAGATTTCCGGCAACCATCACCTGCTGTATATTTATTTCCCGGATCAGAAGCAATATATTTTCGGAAAGCTCACGATGATGATTGCCGGGTCCGGGATCGTGATGGTCTGCTTTTACCTTGCCGTAACGACGATTCTCCGGCAGAAAAAACTCTCTGATATCAAGAATGATTTTATCAACAACATGACCCACGAATTCAAAACGCCGATCTCGACGATCGCGCTCGCGGCGGAAATGGCGCAGGAATCATCCGCCCGCCCGGGCAGCGGCACAGGTATGCCGCGTTACCTCGAGATCATCCGGGAAGAAAACAGGAGGCTGGGCTCGCACGTGGAGAAGGTCCTCCAGATGGCCCTCCTCGACAAAGGCGACGTCGATATCAGGCGGACCGAAATCAACCTGCATACCCTGATCGAAAAGGCGCTGAAAGGACTGAGCGTCCGGATCGAACAGCGTATAGGACAAATCGGGCTGGAATATGACGCGGCCGGAGCGCTCGTGAAGGGAGATGAAGTCCACCTCACCAACATCCTGTACAACCTGCTCGACAATTCCATCAAGTATTCTCCCGATACGCTCCGTATCCGCATCCGGACATCGAATACCCTCCGGGGCATACAGGTCGACATCGAAGACAAAGGGCTGGGCATGACCCGCGAGCAGACGCAGCGGATCTTTGACAAGTTTTACAGGGTGCCTACGGGCAACCTGCACAATATAAAGGGTTTCGGCCTCGGCCTGAGCTATGTAAAGAAAATGATCGAAGCCCACGGCGGGACAGTGAGCGTAAAAAGTACCCCGGGCCGCGGCAGCACCTTTACCATCTGGCTTCCCCTGGCCGGAAGCGACTGATTTCCGGGCCGTTCCGGAAAACCCCATCCGCGATTATACCTATGATTCTACTTGTAGAAGACGACCCCAACCTCGGCACGCTACTGCAGGAGTACCTTACGGGAAAAGGCTACCCGACCGAACTGGCTGCCGACGGTCAGGAAGGCTGGCAGAAATTCGTTGCGCATGAATACGAGCTCTGCATTTTTGACGTGATGATGCCCAAAAAAGACGGCTTTTCGCTCGCCAGGGAGGTCCGGATGACCGGGCGGGACGTCCCGATCATTTTCCTTACGGCAAGATCGATGAAGGAAGACACGATCCAGGGCTTCAGGATCGGGGCCGACGACTACATTACCAAACCTTTCGACCGCGAGGAGCTGACGCTCAGGGTCGAAGCGATCCTGAGGCGGTACCGGAAAAGCCAGGGCGTCAGCACGGTTGAACCCACCGTCTATACCATCGGCGATTACCTCTTCAACTACGAAAGACAGCTCCTGACCCTGGGACAAAACACAACCCGGCTTACCGGCAAGGAATGTGAGCTGCTGAAGCTTTTCTGCCAGACGCCCGGCCAGACGGTGGGGAGAAGCTTTGCCCTGAAAATGATCTGGGGCGACGATTCTTATTTTAACGCCAGGAGCATGGACGTGTACATCACCAAACTCCGGAAACACCTGAAAGACGATCCGCGCATACAAATCCTGAATCTTCACGGAGAAGGATTCAAGATGCTGGTATAGCCGAAGGTTTTGCCGGCAGGGACTGCCCCGGTTTACAAATCAATTGTATATTTACAGCAGTCTTAAAATTGAATTGAGGCCGGCGACGCCTTACCTAACCAGAAGAATGATATGTCATCAGCAATAAAAACACCTGTCACGATAGCTTACGGCGACGGCATAGGGCCGGAAATCATGGAAGCCACGCTCGGCATACTCGAAGCCGCCGGGGCGCAGATCAGTCCCGAAATCATCGAAATCGGAGAAAACGTCTACAAAAGCGGCATATCCGGCGGTATCAAGGAAAGTGACTGGGAATCTTTGCGCCGCACCAGGGTATTTCTCAAGTCGCCCATCACTACCCCGCAGGGAGGCGGCTTCAAGAGCCTGAATGTAACGACCAGGACCACCCTGGGCATGTTTGCCAATGTGAGGCCCTGCCAGGCTTATTATCCCTACGTAGCCACGAAGCATCCCGAGCTCAACGTAGTGATCATCCGTGAGAACGAGGAGGACCTCTACACCGGCATTGAATACCGCCAGACACAGCAGGTATATGAATCGATCAAGATTATTTCCAGGCCGGGATCCGAAAAGATCATCCGCTATGCATTCGAATACGCCCGCGCCAACAACCGCAAAAAAGTCACCTGCTTCTCCAAAGACAACATCATGAAGCTGACGGACGGGCTTTTTCATAAGGTATTCGACGAGATCGGCCGGGAGTACCCGGATATTGAAAAAGACCACTGGATCATAGACATCGGGGCAGCCCTGCTGGCAGACCGCCCGGACCGGTTCGAGGTCATCGTCACACTCAACCTCTACGGCGACATCCTTTCCGACATTGCCGCGCAGGTGGCAGGCTCGGTCGGCATGGGCGGCTCCGCCAACATCGGCGAGCAATGCGCCATGTTCGAGGCGATACACGGCTCCGCCCCCGATATTGCAGGCAAGGGCATTGCCAATCCCTCCGGCCTGCTCAACGGCGCCATCATGATGCTGGTGCACATCGGGCAGGGCGAGGTAGCCGCCCGGATCGAAAATGCCTGGCTTTCCACCATCGAGGACGGCATTCATACCGGGGATATTTACAAAGAAGGGATAAGCAAAAAGCGGGTAGGTACCCGGGATTTTGCCGCTGCGGTCATCGGGCGGCTGGGGCGGAAACCCTCCGCCTTCAAAACGGCCGATTATTCGGCTTCCCGAAAACCTGTTCAGATCACGGTATCCGAAACCGTACCTGCACGGAAGGAGCTGCAGGGAGTGGATATTTACCTTGATTTCAACGCGACAAATGCTGAAGAGCTCGGCCATACGCTGAAGCAGCTTACCGCGGACCTGGCCGGTCTCACCTTCATTTTTAACCGGGGGACGAAAGTATACCCGGATGGGTTACCCGAAACATTCTGCACGGATCACTGGCGCTGCCGCTTCCAGCCTTCCGTCGACGCCGGATTTACCCCGGAGACCATCATCGCGCTGCTCTCCAGGCTGCACGCATCGGGGTACGACGTGATCAAAACGGAAAACCTTTATAATTTTGACGGTGCTGCCGCATTTTCCGTAGTACAGTCGTAATTACTCAATAATAGACCCGCTTTCACGTTAATAGTGATAGTCGTTTACCTTTCCTGTTGTCGGTATTATTAAGGATCTTTAGCTGAATATGAAAAAAACGCTGCGAACAAATATAAATGGGTTGGCGTCACTGATTTTCATCCTGTATATAACGGGCTGTCATTCGATTTCCCGGGTTTACAAGCAGGGGCTTAAGAAATTCGACAACGGGGAGTACGAGCTGGCGATACAGGATTTCGAAAAAGCCGTCGCGGGCAACTACGAAACCGACCGCAGCCATTTTATGATCGCCGAATCCTACCGGCTGTCCAACCGGGTCAGGGAAGCCATCCCGTACTACAAAAAGGCCATCGACGCCGGTACGGCCACTACGGCTTCCAGGTTCGAATATGCCTATGCCCTGAAAGCTTCCGGGCTCTACGATGAGGCCAGGAATGAATTTGCAGCATTTGCACAGTCGGACAGCGCCGACAGCAAACTGAAGGAACGGGCCAGGCGCGAAATTGAAATCCTGAGGATCGCCCCGCTCCTGAAGCAAAACAAGATGAACGTCAAGGTGGAGAACATGTTGTTCAACACGCCGGGATCCGAGTTTTCCCCCGTCGTATTGGGCAGCGACCTGGTCATTTCTTCTTCGCGGAAGGAAACCGTCTATAAAAACAACGGGCAGGCGATGCTGGGGCTCTACAGGATGAAGATCGGTGACGAACCTTCCGAATCGGGAGGTACGCCTACGGTGTTCAGCCAGAATATTTTCGTACCTGACGTCAACGAAGGCTCGCCTGCTTTCACCCCCGACGGAAAGACACTCGTGTTTGCCCGCGGGAACAGCGGAAAAAAGAAAGGCCCCCAGGATGTCCACCTGTACATGAGCAGGTTGGTCGACGGGGCCTGGACTGAGCCGCGTTACCTGCCCGTCAACGACTCGCTTTCCTGGGACGGCTCGCCGGCCTTTTCCCGGGACGGCAAAACACTCTACTTTGCTTCCAACCGCCCGGGAGGATTCGGTGGCATCGATATCTACCGCACCAACATGGATGCCTCGGGGCGTTTCAGCAAGCCGGTCAATATGGGAGAGGACATCAATACGCCCGGGGATGAGATGTTTCCCTATGTCGCGTCGGACGGACGCCTGTTTTTTGCATCGGACGGGCACCCCGGCCTCGGCAAGCTGGATATATTCGTGGCCACCCGTTCCCAGGGGGTCATCACCGTCGAGAACATGGGTGTTCCCTTCAATACTCCCCAGGATGACTTCGGCCTGGTTTTTTACGGGGAGGAGAATGAAAACGGGTTTTTCGCCTCCAACCGTGAAGGCGGCAGGGGAGACGACGATATCTACTATTTTTATACGGAGAAGACGACCCGGCCGGATTCCACCCCGATCGCCAAAACAGACGATCCGCGCTACTTCAACGGCGAGCTGAAGGTAGTCCGGTATTTCCTGGCCGGCAACGTGATCAGCAACGACCCGGAAGGAACGCCCATCGATTCCGCCATCGTGCATGTCATGCTCCCGGATACTGCCGATCATGAACTGGCCCGGTTTACCACCGGCGAGGCCGGGACATTCGGAAACCAGAAGGTGGAAGAAGTACAGAACTACATCCTGCTGACCGAACGCAAAGGCTATATCAGCAAAAGGACGCCGTTCAGTATGAACGGGAAGACCATTCCGCCTATTTTCCTGACAAAAGCGCTGACGGATACGGTATACCGGGTCACCATCCGGCTCGACCGGCTGGAGCTCAACAAAACGTTTGTCCTGGAAAATATCTACTACGACCTGAACAAATACAACATCAGGCCGGACGCAGCCGCTGAGCTGGATAAGCTCGCCCAGGAGCTCAAGGACAACCCGACCATCAGCATCGAGCTCAGCTCTCATACCGACTCCAGGGCGTCGGATGCCTACAATCTTACGCTTTCCCAGCGAAGGGCCGAATCTGCTGTCAATTACCTGATTTCCAAGGGAATCGACGAAAGCAGGCTGGTAGCGAAAGGCTACGGGGAACGGCAGCTGATCGTACCGAACGCCAAGACAGAAGAAGAGCACCAGCGGAACAGGCGTACAGAATTTACGATCCTCAGTTACTGATCAGGCCTGGCGCGCCGACACGTTGGTAAAGACGACGGTGAAAGTGCTCCCCGCTCCCTTTTTGCTTTCGGCAGTGATGGTTCCCCTGTGCGCCTCCACGATACGCTGGCATATGGAAAGCCCGATGCCGAAGCCCAGGTAACCGGCTGCATTCTCCCCGCGGAAAAAGGGATTGAAGATACGGGACAGGTCTTCCTGCGCGATACCGATGCCGTGATCCACGATCCGGATGGTACAGTGGGTCCGGTCCGTCGATATCATGACGCGGGCGGCATTGTCGTCCGAGTATTTGCAGGCATTGTCGATCAGGTTAAGGAACAGTACCTTGATCAGCTCCTTGTTCCCGTCGATAAGCGTGCTCGACTCATCCTGCGGAAAACTGTCGTAATCAATCAGGATATTGTAGTCGTGGTTCCGGCTCATCAGCTCCTCCTTGGCTTCAAAGAGCATGTCCTCCACCCTGATCGCGACCGTGGTAATCCGGTTGAGGCTTTCAAACGAGCGGGCCAGCAGGAGCAGGTTGTTGGTGATCTGGATCAGCCGCTCGGTATCGGAGCTGAGGTTCTGGAAAATCTCCCGGAGCTCCGGCTTGTCCGCAGCGTACTGTTCCCCGAGCTGAACCTCCGACTTCAGGGCAGCGATGGGCGTGCGCAGCTCATGGGACGCATGCGACACAAAACTCCGCTGCTGCTCGAAAGCCAGCGAGAGCCGCTGCAGCATCTGGTTGAAATTGATGGCCAGCTGCGCAATCTCGTCCTTCCGGTTGCCTTCATGCAGCCGGGTCTCCAGGTTTTGGGCCGTGATGCTGGACACTTCCGTATTGAGGTCCGCGATGGGCTTGAGGGAGTTTCCTGCGAAATAAACGCTGAGCCCTACCGTCACCACGATACCGACCAGCAGCCCCCATCCCAGCGTGTTGCGCAGGTTATGGAGCTTGCTGAGGCCGAATTCGTCATAGGCCGAAGCGAGGACCACAATCGGGAACTCCCCTTCTTCGTAAAGCAGGCCCAGGAGCTCATTTTCCCCGTCCCTGATCCGGATCTCCTTTTCCTCCCGTACCCGTTCGAGCAGCTCCACGTCATAGGTAACCGGCTTATCGTCCAGGCTCGAGTAGATCAACCGGTTTTCTTCGTCAAAAATCAGCACCTTTTCATCGATCATCGCCGTAATCGTGTTCCGGTCGATGATCTTCAGCAGGTTCATATCGATTTCCTTGACCTTGGTCAGGAAGCGGGAAGTCGTCCGCGCTTTGTCTCTCAGCCTTTCAAAATACTCGTCTCTCCGGTAGCTGGCGGACGTACTGTACACCAGCGCCGAAAAAACGACCAGGATGGACGCGACGATGAGGGTAAACTGCAGGGCGATGCGGTCTTTGATTTTCATATTTCGTACTGTTGAACCGGCTGAGCAATTATTTTGTGCGGGGATACAGGTTTTCGAACATCCTGACCACTTCCGCAGCCGCTTTTACGTCGTGAACCCTCAGCAGATCGGCCCCCTGCTGCAGGGCCACCGTATGAAGCACGGTCGTGCCGTTCAGCGCATCCTCCGGCGCCACATCCAGCGTACGCCAGATCATGGCCTTCCTCGAGACCCCGACCAGCAAAGGGTAATCAAAAATACGAAATTCCGACAGGCCGCGCATCAGCTCGAAATTCTGCGGAATATTTTTTGCAAAGCCGAAGCCGGGATCAATGATAAGATCCCTGGCGCCCTTGCTTTTCAGCATCCCGATCTTCTCCGCCAGATCCCGGATGATATCCGCAACCAGGTGCGGATATGTCGTCATGGTCTGCATGGTGGCCGGGGTGCCCCGCATGTGCATGAGCACATAGGGAACCTGCGCTTCCGCCACAAGATCGAACATCTCCGCGTCCAGCGTCCCGCCGGACACATCGTTGATCAGGTCTGCACCGGCATCCAACGCCTTCCGCGCTGTTTCGGCCCGGAAAGTATCCACGGAAATGAGAACCGACGGGTAGCGGTCACGGATGGCCCGGATGACGGGAAGTATCCGGACGCACTCCTCCTTCAGGTCCACCTCCGCCGCCCCCGGCCGGGTCGAGTATCCCCCGACGTCCAGGATGTCCGCCCCTTCTTCGATCATCTGCCCGGCCCTGGCCAGCACGTCCCCGCCGACAGAAGACACCCTGCTGCCCGGAAAGAAAGAATCCGGCGTGACGTTCAGTATTCCCATGATCCACGGTCCCGAAAACTCACGGACAACTCCTCCGATCCTGAGTGTTTTTTTGATAACTTGCGGCTTTATTTGCATCTGTTTATTTTTTACTTATTTCAAATGGACCGGCTGAATCAGTCATAGGGCAGTCAGCCGTATGGCGCCGCCCCCGCAACGGACCGGGGAGACGTTCCGGCCGGACAAAGATAATATGAAGTCTACGCAAGAAGAATACCGGGATATCATCGCACAGTGCCAGGCCCTTTTCGAAAAAAAAAATAAGGACTACGGCACGTCATGGCGCATCCTCCGGCCGTCGTCTATCACCGATCAGATTTTCATAAAGGCCCAGCGGATCCGGACCATCCAGGAAAAAGGCGTGCAGAAGATCGAAGATGCCATCCCGGGCGAGTTTGTCGGCATCATCAACTATTGCGTGATGGCCCTGATCCAGCTCTCCATGGACGAAAGCCGGCCGGAGCTGACCGAAACCCAGCTTCTGGAAGCTTATACGCAGCAGACCGGCGGGGTAGAGGAGCTCCTGTTTAACAAAAACCACGACTACGGAGAGGCCTGGCGCGATATGCGGGTGACTTCCATGACCGACATCATTCTCATGAAGCTGCTCAGGATCAAACAGATTGAAGACAACCAGGGGCATACGCTGGTTTCTGAAGGAGTAAAATCCGGGTACCAGGACATTATCAATTACTCGGTATTCTGCCTGATCAAACTGCGCGCCGCCTGACCCGCAGGTATGCGTGCTGGGAATATTTCCCGAAGTCCGTAATTTTGTATCCCAGGGCCGGTCTTTCCTCGAAATTCTGTTCCTTTTGCCATTATTAAAGCACAGGTATGAAGATTGTTGCTCAAATCGCCCGCTATCTTGTCGGGGTTGTATTTATTTTTTCGGGGCTGATCAAGCTGAACGACCCGGTAGGTACCCAGATCAAGCTGGAAGAATACTTCGAAGTATTTGCAGCGGACCTTCCCGCGCTCCACGACCTTTTTGTGGGACTGATCCCGGCCTCCCTCTATTTCTCGGTTTTCCTGTGTACGGCAGAGGTCGTATTGGGCGTTGCGCTGATATTCGGCTATAAGCCCAGAACTACCTCCTGGCTGCTCCTGCTGATCATCCTCTTTTTTACCTTTCTCACCTTTTATTCGGCGTACTTCAACAAGGTGACAGATTGCGGCTGCTTCGGAGACGCCATCAAGCTGAAACCCTGGACTTCTTTCGGGAAAGACATGGTGCTGCTGGTCCTGATCTCTGTCATCGTCTATAAGCGGAAATCGTTCAAGCCCCTTTCCACCGGGATGATCATTGCCCTGGCTACGCTCGGCTCGCTGGGTATTGCAGTATATGCCATCCGCCACCTTCCCCCGCTGGATCTCCTGCCGTACCGCGTAGGCGCCAGCATCCCGAAACAAATGAAACCTTCGGAGCCCTTCCGTTACAGGTACGAGTTTGAAAAGGACGGCAGGAAATATTCCTTTGAGCAGTACCCGGCCGATACGACCTATCGTTTCGTCTCCATGACGCTGCTGAACGAGCATGCCAGGCCCAAAATCACAGATTACAAGGTATGGAACAACGAAGGAGACTTTACCGAAACGACCTTCGAAGGCAAAAAGCTTATCCTGATCATCAAAAACCTGAACGACATCAATACGGCGGCTTTCCCGCCCATACGTAAACTCGTCAGCGGGCTGGGGCCGCTGGGAATAACGCCGCTGGTGCTCACGTCGGTATCCGGCGATGATATGGAACCCTTTCTTCAGTCCCAGCAGCTGGACCTCCCGTATTATTATGCGGACGGCACGGTGCTGAAAACGATTTCCAGGTCCAACCCGGGAATCCTGCTGCTCAGCCAGGGGGTAGTCAAAGGGAAATGGCACTACAATGACACCCCTTCCGCAGAAAAGCTGAAAACCCTTCGTTGAAAGTTTATCCTGTATTTGTAATCCTGATCATGAAGAATATTTTTTTAATCGGCCTGCCCTCTTCGGGAAAATCCTTTCTCGGTCACAAGCTCGCCGAAAGCCTGGGCTACCGTTTTATCGACCTGGACAAGTGTATCGAAGCCGACCAGGGCATGAGCGTGTCCGGGATATTTGCAGAAAAAGGCGAGGAACATTTCAGGAAAGTGGAAAGCGCCCTGCTGCAGGCCATAGCGCCCGACATCAGGCTGCTCGTGGCTACGGGAGGCGGGGCTCCCTGTTTTTTCGACAACATGGATTACATCCGGCGCAACGGGTTGAGCCTGTTCCTGGACGTCCCGCCTTCGATCCTGGCGGAGCGCATCAGGAGATACAATGTCAATGACCGGCCTCTTCTCGCCCAGGCCCGTTCACTGGAGGAAGAACTGGAAAAGAAATACAGGGAAAGGCTTCCCTTTTACCTGCAGGCAGATCTGACGATAAGCGGGGAAACCGACCCTGAACGCGTTCTGAAGCTGATCCGCCCGCTGCTTTAGGTCCACGGGCCTCTGCTGCAGAAGGAGATCCGGAAAATCATTTCCATCGCGGACTTCACGATAAGCGGCAGGGCTCATCGTGAAGTCCGCCCCGGATTATTTCGCACCGGCGTATACCGGGTTGTTTTTGTTCCCTCCCGCCACCAGGTAGGCCATCAGCTGCTTCAGCTCCTCCGGGTTCAGCCCGTTGATCAGCCCGGGCAGCATGAGCGAAACAGGGGAATAATCCCGCGAAACAACGTCCTTTTTCGCCACTTTCTCCAAGACGTCAAGTGCAAACGGGTTCTGCAACAGGAAGTAGAATTTATCATCCTCGTTGACGAGCCTGCCCACCACGCTTTCCCCGTTCTTCAGCGTAAACACCGTCGACGCATACTGGTCGGAAATCACCTTGTCGGGCGATATGATGGCGTCCAGTATGTCTTTGCCGGAAAACCGGGTGCCCAGCTGGGTCAAATCGGGGCCTATTCCCCTTCCTTCGCCGCCGATGGCGTGGCAGCGGTCGCATAACACCGCCGAATAAATCTGTTTCCCCGTTTCGAAATCCATCCCCTTCAGCCCGCTGCCCACAACGGAATCGGCCTGGTTGAGCGTCCAGCCCCTCCCGGGGCCCTTGATAGCATACTCCTTCACCAGGTCCCTCCCGCTCCCGGCCAGCTTTTTCCCGCCCGAAAGGTTATTGTAGTAATCAAACTCGGCCTTGGGTACATTCTTCAGCGCCAGCTGCCTCGCCCGTTCAACAAACCCGACATAGCTGAAACCTCCCCTGAAGCTGAATGCATTGTCGAACCACCTGAAATACTTTTCACGCTGGGCTTTTGTCCAACCTTCTCTCTGACCTGACAAGACAAAAGCATAAAATATCTGCTGAGCCGGGGGCGCCTTTGAAAGCATGTCCGCAATGCTCAGGCCGTACCGCGGATTCCTGCTGATAAGATCCGCCGAATTGGTGGCCACTTCAGAACCAAGCGCGTCCATCCCCGGCTCCGTCTTCTTATCCATAAGCTGAAGCGTCCTCCCGATCACCTCGGGTGACTGCAGAAAGACCAGCAGCTTGACCATGGCCCTGTTCAGCCCCGCCGTTTTCGCAGGATACCCGGCATGAAGAAACGTGAGCAGCCTGGCCCGTGTTGCGGCATCCGGCTCTCCCTTCCTGTAAAACATCACCTCCATCGCCCGCAGCAGATCCAGCTGGCCGCTTTCCGGCAAAGATGTAAAATTAAGCCGGATCAGCCCGTTTAATGCCGGATTTGCTATCTCCTTCCCTCCCTGCCTGGCCAGGGCCAGGGCGGCGTGGATGAACTTTTGCGGATTTTTCTCGCCCAATGCCTTGTTTTTCCACTCGTCAACCGGCTGGTTTTCGATAGCAATACGCGCGGCATACCTTACGAAGCGATCCGGGTGGTCGAGATACGCCCACGCAAAAGCGACGGCTTTGGGATCAACCCTGCCATGGAAAGCTTCCAGCTCTCTTCTGAGCTTGTTCTCCGCCGTTATCACCGGCGTCACTACGTTCGCGTCCGGCGCAATTGACTTGTAATCCTTATAATACACACGGTACAGGTCCGATTCGAGCCTTCGTCCGCCGGTCATAAAATATAAGGCGCCGTCCGGACCGATTACCCCGTCGGTAAGCGGAAGCGGCACCCCGGATAAAAACTCCTCCCTCTCAGCCGTGTAAGTGGCCCCTGCAGGCGTAAGCCGGATCGCATGCACAATACCGAAGCTCCAGTCAAAAGCGAAGAGCGTATTCCTGTATTGCCGGGGAAAGCGGGCTTTATTCACATAGATCAGGTTCGTAGGCGACCCTTGCCCGATATTCAGGACAGGCGGGAGATTATCTGCAAAATAGGGAGGCCATTTTGCACTTCCCGTACGCCACCCGTATTCGCTCCCTACCGTCGAATGACATATCCTTGTCGGCCGGTACCACGGCATACCCAAGTCATACTCCATGTCAGAGTCATATGCGAAAAGATCACCTGCCTCATTAAACGCAATGTCATAAGTATTGCGGTAGCCTGCGCTCACCAGGCTCCAGCTTTTCCCTTCCGGGTCTGTTTTTGCAATCCATCCGCCGGGGGCATGCCTGTCGTTTGCGTGTCCGCTCGGGTCTTTTATCAGGGGGAGAAGATTGTCGTCTTTCCAGTTTTCCGGCAGGCTATAGCTGTTCATGGGAGGAAGGTCGGTATGATTGCCCGCCACTACATACAGCGATTGCCCGTCCGGCGATAAGATGACGCTGTGCGGACCATGCTCGCCGTCCCCTTCCATTTTCTTCAGTAAGGTGACCTTGTCAAACTGATCGTCCCCATCCGTATCCTGGAGCCTGTACAGCCCGCTGCTGTTGCTGATCCTGTTGTTGGCTTTGGTATTCACCATTACATAAAGGCTGTTAAAGGCATAGAGCAGCCCGTTCGCATATCCCATTGTCACCTTTCCCCCGACCGTATCGGCAGGCAGGCCTACCACCAGCTTCTCCACCTTCACTTCCTGCCCGGCAGGTGCGCCGATAGGCGGGAGCTGCATGCGATAGAGATAGCCATACTGATCCGATGCGATCAATCTTCCCTTGTCATCAAATGCCATCGAAACCCATGAGCCCTGCCGGTGCTCAGAGGGCCCGTAAAGATGCTCTGCCACAAAACCCGGCTGCAGCTTCAGCTTGCTCACCTTCGGATTGGTTTCATCCGCCGGGAAATATCCGTCTTTCATGATCCAGGAGCAAAATCCGATGGCCGCGATGCAAGCCATCAGCAAAGGCACTTTAATAGCTTTGGTTAACATAAGGAGTTTTAAGTTCAGTTAAGAGAATGCCGCAGCACCAAAATTATCGATTAATCGGAAAGCAGATCTGTGCTTCGTAATATTAATTCAAATTAATAAAACATTTTTGGTGACGGCGCCCTGCACTTTCCTGCCGGTACCGCCTGAATACCCGTTTTTGTACTTTACCGGCAATTTCTAATTTATTTCTAATCGCTTATAATTCACCGTTGTAAGCTCAAGTAGTACCTTTGATATGTTCAGCCAGGATTTTCAACGACTGGCTGCATAAATTAAAAGTGGTTGAAAAAGTCGTGTTATTTATGCAAAAAGCCGGATTCCCATGGAGTCCGGCTTTTTAGGTAAAGGCAAACGGAGGCGGGGTTGTACCGAAAAATTTCGATGATACCTCCGGGTTGCATTTGAATTTGCCCGTGATTGACCTACCTTTGCAGGTAATGAGAAAGGCATTGCAAAAATCGGTCACTGTTTTTATGGCCATGCTGCTCCTGGTGAGCAGCACCGGCTTCAGTATTACCGAGCACCAGTGCCTCGTGCGGGGCAAAAGCATGCAGCTGCTCCCCGCAAAATCCAAAGGCTGCAAAGGATGCCGGCTGCCTGCCCCCCGGCAGGGAGATTCCCGTCAGCAGGTTGTCATTAAGAAATCCCATTGCTGCAAAGACGAGTCCAGGTACGAAAAGCTTGAAGTAGTATCCTCTTCTTCGCAGTGGCTGGTAAAATTCATCAAGACGATCGCCGGGGCGACTCCTTTTTGTTCCGAAGCCTTTGTATTCAGCCCGGCCGGACGAAACATCCTCCGGGAAATCCCCCCTTTTTCCTCTTCATTTTCTTCCCTGCTTTCCGGGCGAAGTATGCGCTGTTTTATCCAGTCATTCCTGATATGATATGAGCGGCTGTATCCCGCGGCGCCTGTAAGGGCGCCCGCCACCCGGTATTGTTCCGCAAAGCGGCGCCGGGCCGATCAACCGTTTTTTATGGCAAGCCTGTACGGGCCTGCAAAAAGCTATCAACATGACCAGATTCATATTTACAGGGCTGCTGGGCTTCCTGGCCCTGTCCGCAGTCCATGCACAGCAGCTGTCCGGCAGGGTATACGAGAAAAAAACCGGAGGCAGTCCGGCAACAGCCATCCCCGGGGCCAGTGTCTACTGGCAGGGAACCACCGCAGGAACCATGACCGACAGCAGCGGGCATTTTGTACTGCAGCGCAGCGGCCCATCGCAGCGACTCGTCGTCAGTCACATCAGCTATATCAACGACACCATCTCCGTCGGCAACCAGGAGTATGTAGAGATCGGGTTGCAGGAGGGAAACCAGCTGAACGAGATCTCTGTAACTGCTGCGGGAGCGGGAGCCATCGATCGGCTATCGCCGCTGCATACGGAAATGATCACGATCAAGACTCTTGAAAAGGCCGCCTGCTGCAACCTGTCCGAAAGCTTTGAAACCAACGCCTCCGTTTCGGTCACCTACAGCGACGCCGTCACGGGATCCAGGCAGATCCAGATGCTGGGCCTGAGCGGCATCTATGTCCAGAACAACAGCGAGAACATGCCGCTGATCAGGGGGCTGGGGACTACCTTCGGACTGAACTATACCCCCGGGACCTGGGTTCAGTCCATCGATATCATCAAAGGGGCGGGCTCCGTCGTCAACGGCTACGAATCAAT
>JBEBSO010000003.1:0-23861 GCA_040394275.1 Telluribacter sp. | reverse complement strand
CCTGGGATGACGGACCGTTATTCACCTGATTATCTGCTTCGGCAAACATCAGTAAAACATCTGAATAGCGTAGCAAAGGCCAGTTTTGAGGCGTCCAGCTGGCTGTTTTGGGTAGTGCCAATTCATATTCCCTCCGCCACTTTCCGGCATCTCTGTCATATACCTTGACCGTATTCTCATTGATAAAAGTCTTGGCACCATTGACACCCGTACTATTGTACGTAAAATTTGCAATGGACCAATCCCTTCTCAAATCCCCGGGCTTATACAAATTCCACAAGTATGCGGTGGCAAATATTCCGCCGCCGGCTGTTCCTGTCAGCGGGTTACTTGATCGCGGACCGATTCTCACGCCCACAGCGCCGGTTTCTACATAAATCCCGGTCCTGTTACCCCAATATTCAATCTCCCATATACATTCCTTGATGTCATATTTATCCTCGGCATGGTTGATAAATATCCGGGAGAAATTGGGATTGAGCTCGTGAAATCCTTCATCGATGATCATTTTAGCCCACTTCCTGGCTTCGGCGTACTTTGACTCGTCGCGCAGCGGATATCCTGCCATATTGAGATAGACCCTTGCAAGCACGCCGCGGACGGCGGACTTACTTACACGGCCGCTGTAGCCGAGAGATTGTATGTCAGCCACCAGCCCTTCGGCTTTGATCATGTCTTCCACGATTTGCTTATAGCAATCTTCAATGCTGGATCGCGCGACATGTACAGTCGTCGGGTCGGTAACCGGCTCGGTCACCATAGGCACCCCGCCAAAGCCCTGTACAAGCAGAAAGTAATTGTATGCCCTCAGGAACAAGGCTTCTCCTTTAACCCTGTTGCGTATGGCCTGGTCTATCTCCGGGTTTTTATCCACGTAGGCAATCAGGAAATTGGCACGGTTAATGGCTGTCCAGGGTATAGAATAAATAGAAACCACAAAATTGTCGTTTGCATCAAACGCATACAAATGCGTACCGCTCGTCAGCGCGGTCGTCCGGTAATAACCTTCATCGGCCTCGAGCCCGTACTGGTTGAGCCAGTTGGTACCGTAAATAGTCAGCAAACGGTCATAGACGCTCGTAAGTGCCGCTTCCAGGTCCGCGGCCGTATTGTAGTAGTTGGATGGAGCCAGAACATCTGAAGGTGTTCTGTCCAGGAAATCTTTGCAGGAGGTCAGGCCGGACATACCGATGATGACCACTAGTAATAGTATCCGTTTCACGATTTATCTTCAGTTAAATTGACAGATTAAAAAGACAGGTTCAAGCCAACCGTTATGATCCGGCCTCTGGGATAGGCCGAAAAATCAAATCCTCCGGTTAAAACGGTGTTCCGGACCGACACCTCTGGATCCATTCCCGAATAGCCGGTCCATGTCATCAGGTTCTGGCCCGTTACATGTACCCTTACTTGCTGTAATCCGGCACGGTTTAGCAGTCCTTTCGGCAGGGAATACCCCAACGATAATGTTTTTAACCGTATATAGCTGCCGTCTTCTATGACCCTTGATGAATAAGCCAACGGCCCCTGGCCACCGGCGCGAAAGTTCTTATTGGTGGGATTCTCGGGTGTCCATCTGTCTATATAGCTTGCAAACTGGTTCATGGCTTCCGTCTGCGTGCTGTTGCCCTCAAGCATATAACGGTTGGCGTTCATCAGCTGGTTTCCGTATGACCATTGGAAAAACATACCCAGGTCAAACCCCTTGTATAAAAAGCTGTTGGTGATTCCGCCTATATGCTTCGGAACGGGGGACCCGATAATGGTCCTGTCCAGGCTGCCTACCACGCCGTCGCCATCCAGGTCCTTATATCTGATATCGCCCGGACGTATATTTGCCCTGACGGAGCCATTGGTAGGAATGCCTTCCTTCAATGTATAAACACCCGGAGAAGGATTGTCGAAATCCTCCAATTGATAATTGCCGTCATGGATTAATCCCCAGAATTGCCCCATGGGCTGCCCGATCCGCGATATGTAGGAAGGCATGTTGTAGTTGACCTGAAAGGTGATGCTTGTCAGCATTTCATTCTGTCCGTCCACCAGTTCCAGGATCTTGTTCCTGTTAAAGCTGATGTTGAAATTGGTTTCCCACTTGAAGTTGTTCTTCTGTACATTAATGGTATTTAAGGTAAGCTCGAGCCCCGTGTTTTCAATCCGGCCGATATTCATGAAGGACGTTCCAAAGCCTGCGTTATAAGGCATTTGTGCATTCAGCAACAGATCACGGGTTGTTTTTCTGTACAGATCTGCGCTGAGTTCGATCCGGTTTCTAAAAAATCCGAGATCCAGGCCCAGGTCGGTCTGCGCGGTCGACTCCCACTTTACACTGCGGTTGCCCATATTGGTCGGATAGGCGCCGGTATTGGGAATCGCATTGTTGAATGAATAGGCTCCGGCAAAATTGGAGGTAGTCAGGGCCGGCAGATAGGAAAAATCACCTATGCGATTGTTGCCTGTGAGGCCGTGACTGAGCCTTATTTTTGCGTTCGACAGAAAGGAAATGGGTCTGACAAATTCTTCATTGTGTATGTTCCAGGCCAAAGCTGCCGACGGAAAAATCCCCCACCTGTTTTCAGGGGCAAATTTGGATGACCCATCCCTCCGTAAGGTCGCAGTTACCAGGTACCTTGATTTATAACCGTAGTTGACACGACCAAAAAAGGACATCAGCCCATTTTCGGTAAAGACGGAAGTAAGGGCATAGGCCGTTCCTTCATCAATACCGCTCATGACCAACGATTCGTTCGGGATATTCTGGGAGGAATAACCGTGTGTATAACTTCGGAAGTCCTGCATGGAGAACCCGCCGATGACGGCCAGGTTATGGCCTCCCGTAAACTGTCGCTTATAAGTAAGTGTATTTTCGGTGGAGAGCGTAGCCGATTCCACATCGCGGACATCCGCGTTTACACCTCTTACATTTTGCGAGTAGGCACGGCCCCTGTTCGTTGAGGAGTTATAAAATGCGTCAGCACGCACATTGGTATGATTTACCGCTCCTTTAAGATTGAGTACAAGATCATCCGTTAAGGCATATTCAAGAAACATATTGCCTATGAGATTCGAAGTGTATCGCTTGATATAGTTGTTTTTGGTAGCGACTATCGGGTTTAGCCTGAAATCCCTGTATAAGGGGTCCTCAAATTCATCCAGGAGCGAGGTTTCCTCGTTGAGGCCTTCATTCCCGGCAACCGGCCTGTAGGCCCACGCGGTAAAAAACAGGTAATTGCTCAGGGCGGCAGTTCCGTCGCCCTGGGACCCGAGCGCTATGGGCGCCCCGTTGGTGTTTATCCTGCTGTAATTGAAGTTCGCCCCTACTTTCGCCCGTTTGTTAATGGACTGATCTATAGATATTCTCCCCTGATACCGCTTGTAATCAGAATTAAGAATAATGCCCTGCTGGTCGTAAACGGAGCCCGAAATCGAATACCTGGTCTGACTGTTCCCTCCCCGTAAAGCGATATTATGAATATGCAGATTAGCGGGACGGAATAAATGGTCCTGCATGTCGATGCCTTCCATATCCCGGTAAGATTCCAGGGTTTTCCCGTTCGTAAAATAAATGCCGGCGGTAAGTCCCGCATTTCTCTCCGATTGGTATTTCACAAACTCGTACGGGCTCATCAGGTCCATTTTTTTTGTCAGCTCGTTTACACCGTACGAGCTATTGACAGATACCACCGGTTTTGAGAGGGAGCCCCTTTTGGTTTCGATGACAATTACCCCGTTTGCAGCCCTCGATCCATAGATGGCTGTTGCGGAAGCATCTTTCAGCACGGTAATGGAGGCGATGTCGTCCGTATTGAGCGCACTCTGGGCAAAATTTTCCAGGGGGAAACCATCGATGACATATAACGGGCTGTTCTCCTGGGTCATTGAATTCGCTCCCCGTATGACAATATCCATTTCATTGCCGGGCTGACCGTCCGTTGACGATACCTGCACGCCGGCTATACGCCCTGCCAGCGCTTCGGTAAACGAGGCCGCCGGTGCTTTTTCAATATCTTTCAGGTTAACTATGCCCACAGAACCGGTCAGATCGCCTTTTTTCTCCGTACCATAGCCGATGACAACCACTTCCTCCAGCGACTTTTCGTCCACATCAAGTGAAATATCTATCGAGGTCCTGTTTCGCACAGCTACCTCCTCGGAAATATACCCGACAAACGAAAAAACCAATCTGGCGTTTTCGTCAGGAACCTCAATAGAGAACTCCCCTTTCTGATTCGTAATCGTCCCGCGTTGCGTGCCTTTTATCAAAATACTAACTCCCGGCAGCGCGTCGCCTCTTTTATCGGTTACCCTTCCGCTCACATGTATACGTATCGGCAACGCCACAGCAGCTTCTTTAGGAAACACCACAGACTGCGCCGGCAATTGCTCCAATGGCAAAACGGCCCTGTCAGGAGTGGCCTGGCGGTCGGACTTCGGTTCCATCCCCTGTATAATCAGGTAGGTATCTTTCCGGGTTTGCACAGCCTGTAAACCACTCCCCTCCAGTATGGAGTGAAGAATCCTGGCAACGGATCCCGAGTGCCTCAGCTTATCCGCATTGACCGTTACGCCCCGAAGCTGCTGGTCGTTAAACACAATGTTGACCCGGTGGCGGTTCTGGATTTCCAGCAATACGTCCCTGAGCTTCATCACCGTCGCTTCGGGCGCAGCCTGGACGGTACGGGGTTTATACGCTAACGCCTGTCCGCTCAAATCCAATGAGAAGATGGAAAAACACCATATACAGGGTAGCCAGGGAATACTTGATCGTAGAGATATATTCATAGCATTTAGGGATTAAAAGCTTAAATAAATTCAGTTATTGGTCAGGAGTATTTTTTTATTTTCCAGCTTTTTACTTCGGACATTGAGCAAACGGGTCAGCATGGCGATTACTTCTCCCGCGTCCTCCGCAGGGTAATTCCCGGTTAGCTGCGTGCCCGCCAGCAAGGTATCTGTAATGACCAGCTCGACGCCGAACCGTTCCCGGATCTGTACCGCAATATCGGCCAGGGGCGTGCGGTTGAAAACAAACCGGTGCTCTCTCCAGGCCAGGTGACTTGCAATTTCCTCTTGTTCCTTTACCAGCAAGGCGCCCTTCCGGTTGACGGTCACCACCTCGCCGGGTCGTACATCCAGGGGCGGGTTATCAGTCTTCAGTGAACGAAGCCGTACTTTGCCTTTGGTGAGAATAACCCTGCTCTGCTCCTCCCGGCTATACACCGTAAATTCGGTTCCTAACACCCTTACCTCGAGCTGGTCAGGTGTACGGACCAGGAACGGACGGTGGTCTTCGGTATGGACCACCGAAAATTCGGCCTCTCCCCAAAGCCTTGCTTCCCGGACGGGTTGCAGCCATTCAAACCGCGGATAAACCAATCTTGAGTCGGCATTCAGCATAACGCGGCTGCCGTCGGGCAGGTGGAAGGTCCTGGTCTCACCGAAAGCAGAAGAATAGGTTTTGTACAGGAACAGATCGCGCTGCACCCACCCAACCACCAGGAGCAGGACCGAGGCAGCTATCCACCAATACCCGGAAAGCCCCCGCTTATTGCGGGTGTAGCCGGTTTTCGAGGATGCTGCTGCCACGGTTTCCGGAGTCATGTCCAAACGCAGCATCATTCTCTCCCAATCGGCCCTCGGGTCGGGCAGTATCTGCGGATGGGCCTTTTCCCATTCGTGAAGCACCTCATAAAATACGTCCCGGTTGGGAGGATCTTTGAGCCATTCGAGCAACAGCTGCTTCTGAGCGAGGGTGGCTTTGCCTTCAAAATAGGCCCAGAGTATTTTTTTTGAAATGTCAGTATCCATTAGCTTCCATTTTGCTTCTGCCCGTTATGATCCATTGACAGCATTTTACCCTAATAAGCTGCCCGCAACTTTTTTAAACTGCCGGCGCCGGACAACCGGGCAGGGAATTATTGCGTTATTTTTCAAAGAATTTTTTTAAAATAAAGCAGGTCTTCCTATTAGGGAAAAATACTTCTTTTGGATCTTAACAGATATAACAGCTAAGTTTTATGTCTAATGATCAATCCTCTTTTGCCTGATTCAACGGATCCCAACCTTGCGCTTTCCCCACATGAAGCAACCGGGAAGCAGGGAAGGCAGTATGCGGATAAAGAGTTCTTCCTGCGTCAGCAGTTTCAGGAAGACCCCAGAAAAGGACTGGAGCTGCTGTTTCACGAGTACTATGGCCCCTTATGCAGCCACGCCGTACGATTTGTCTATTCCAGGGATCTGGCCCGCGATCTGGTGAGCGAGATATTCTGTACTTTTTTTCAAAAGGAGCTTTATAAAAAGATCGATACTTCCTACCGGGCTTACCTGTACAGGTGTGTACGGAACGACTCGGTCAAATACCTGCAAAGGGAACTGGGACGGGAAGTGCAGCTCCCCCCGGATGGGCTTACCGATACTACCGGGAGCCTGGCTGTATCCACACCGGAAGACCTGCTCAGCTTTGAAGAGCTCTCCAACCGGATCGAAACCGCGATCCGCGGGCTATCGCCCCAGATCCAGAAGGTGTTCCTCATGAACCGTTATGAAGGCAAAAAGTACCTGGAAATCTCGGAGGAGCTGAGTATTTCCCTTAAAACCGTGGAGGCCCACATTACCAAAGCATTGGCTATATTGCGTAAAGTATTACTGGACTGACCCGATAAATGGTTGGTCAGTACCGACCGGTTCCTTTGTTGTCATGGCATCCGGGTTGCGCGTAGTCTGGAGGTACCACACCTAACCGGAGCGTATAAAAACGGTGGCCGGGGGCACCGCTGCAGGAGCGGGTTAATTTCTTCCTCCCGGGCGGGGCTCGTTGTTGCGATGAATTGACTATCTTGCATCTGTCATCGCGATCCGGCAGCTGGTCCCGCAGGCCATGCGCTACGGACGGCAGCGGCGCATGATCTGTATTCCGGAGTTATAGTTATTGCAGTTCGACAGGTAAACTTTTATTCATTATACCCATGAAAGTCGCCATGTTCAGCGCCAAGCGCTACGACCGCCGTTATTTCGACCGCCACAACCAGGACCAACGCCACGAAATCACCTATTTCGAAAACCGTCTGAACCGGGAGTCGGCCGTCATGGCCTCCGGATTCCCGGTGGTCTGCGCCTTTGTCAACGATACCCTCGACAAGGAGGTGCTGGAAATACTGGCAGCCCGGGAGGTCCGGCTCATCGCCATGCGCTGCACCGGCTTCAACAACGTCGACCTGAAAGCCGCTGCCGCCCTGGGCCTGACTGTAGTGCGGGTACCCGCCTATTCTCCTTACGCCGTGGCGGAGCACACGGTCGCGCTGATTCTTACACTCAACCGGAAAACCCACAAAGCCTATAACCGCGTGCGTGAAGGCAATTTTGCGCTGGACCGCCTCGAAGGTTTCGATCTGCACCGCAAAACAGTGGGGATTGTCGGCACGGGGCAGATCGGAGCCCTGTTTGCCAGGATCATGTCCGGGTTCGGCTGCAGGATAATCGCCCACGATCCCTACCCCAACGAGCAGCTGCTGGAGGCTGGTGTAGAATTCCTCCCCAAAGCCGAGCTCCTGAGCCAGTCTGATATCGTATCCCTCCATTGCCCGCTCACCCCGGAAACCTTCCATTTCATCGACGATATAGCCATCAACCGGTTTATGAAAACCGGAGCCATGCTGATCAACACCAGCAGAGGCGCCCTGCTCGATGCAAAGGCGGTAATCGACGGGCTGAAAAAAGAAAAAATCGGCTACCTGGGAATCGACGTTTACGAACAGGAAACCGATTTTTTCTTTGAAGACCTTTCTGAAGAAATTATCTATGACGACCTCCTCGCCCGCCTGCTCAGCTTTCCCAATGTGCTTGTCACCTCACACCAGGGTTTCTTTACCGACGAAGCCCTTGAACAGATCGCCGGAACCACCCTTCAAAACCTCGCAGATTTCGAAAACGGGCGGATCACGGAAGCCAACCGGCTCGTATAAATTCATGCCGGGCCGGTAATGGCTATGGTTCATTCCGTAGCCCACCTGAGGGCGTTGGCCAGCAGCAGCCGGAATGACTTTTCTCCGAAATCGGAAGGATAACCCAAAGTGGTATAAAATACTTTTCCTCCGTAGTCATTCTTCCGGATCCAGGCAACAGGCTCGGTGACCTGCGGGTTACGGCCGGTCAGCAGGACCACCGCCCGCGGATCGATCAGCGGGCTTACCCGGTACACGCCTCCCCCACTCTTCCATGGCCGGACAGGCACTCCCTTCAGTATTTCATGCGCCGCATTTTCCGGCTTTATTTCAACCAGGGTTCCGAGCTCGTCCGAATCATGCCCCTTGTACTCATGGCCCAGAATATCAGGCACAAAACCCCACCAGGCCTCGTAGCCTTCCGCCGCCGGCTTTCCCCGCACTGAAAACCCGTGGTCGGCCGACCGGATCCCGATGACAGATTTCCCGGACCGGATGAAAGACTGTAACCTGCCCATCTGCGCGTGAGAAAGAGCCAGTCTCCTGAAAAACACAACCACGGCGTCTGCCTGATCCAGCGCTTCCTCAAGCCCTTCAAACCTGTGGCTTTCATGCGGACCCTGTCCCAGCAGCACCGTGGTCATGAACAAGCCGGTCTTCCGGAGACTGTCGGCAAACGGCGGGATGTTCAGATGGGCATCGTAGTTCAGCCGGTCGTCCGTAATCAGGAATACGACATGCCGCATGCGGGCCGGGCTTTGCCCGGTAACCGCAAAGGCGAACAGCAGGCCCGCGGCAAGCGCGAAGCCTGTTCTGAATAAAGAATTCATTCTTGTCAATGTAATGGCGGTCGTCCTATTTTCCGGCAGGCTGGCGCACCGACTCGTTCAGCAGGCGTACGGCAGCTTCGATGAGGATCTGCCCCGCCTCTCCTTCTCCGACCGTACCTGACGTCATCTCATATCCTCCCTTCGGCTTTTCACCCAGGGGCGCCACATAATGCACACCGTTGCCATTGGAATAGCCCATCACCAGCGTATGGGGAAAAGGAGACCGCGCACGCACCTGCACACCCATGTCGGTCAGCGGCTCGCCGGGCAGGGTCACCAGCGCCAAAGGACCAACGGCCAGCACCTGTACCTCGGCCTGCACCACATCCAGGCCGGTGCGCTCCCTTCCTTTGCTGTCAAGCGGAAGGCCGGTGATCGTTCTCTTCACGACCATTGAATCCGCTCCGAGCTGTATGCTGAGATCAAAAGCACCCTTCGCCCGCTTCGCAACTCCTACTCCCATCTCCTTTACCGCTTCCGGGCCCCTCCGCCAGGGGACAATATCCCCGGCAGTTCCCTGGAGAAAGATCGCCTTGCCGCCGACCGCCGCTTCGATGTCTTTGGTCGCCTTACCCGGCCAGTCGGCGGAGATCCCGCCCATATACGGGTAAATAGACACCGCATGTATAGACATATGGTACAGCGTTACGATGTTTTTTCCCTGTGTATCGCGGAAAGACACCACGCTCATCGTCCTGTCCATCGGTCCGTAATTGCTCCCGTCGGTCTGCACCTCGGGGTTGAATGCCTCGTGCTTTATTCCGTACCCCTGGGGCGCGCTGTTGCGTACGGTACCCCATTTCGGCCTTACCGGGCGCCGGTTGTTGGCAAAAGCGGAGATGTCCGCTTTGCCGATCCAGATCGTGGCAGGCTGAAGCTTGCCGTCGGCCTCCTGCGCTGCCTGGGTTACCCCGTCGAGCAGCCGCTGCATCCATTTTTTGAAAGGTGCGTAGTTGTTTTGCGCCGGGATATGGCGTATCGCCCACCAGGTGTCGTTCTCCGTACCCCGGTATCCCGACTTGTATACCGGCGACCAGGGAGCCGAATGCGTATGCGTCGCATTGACCACGATATGGCCGTGCGGGATTCTGGTCGTCTTCGATATGGCTTTGCGGATTTCGTCGGTCAGCGATTCGCCGGCATCTACAAGGTCGAGGCTGACGACCGCACTCTTATTCTTACCGTCGCTGATCACGACCACCCTTGTAAAGATCGGGTCGTTGACGTTGCCGTATTCTTTACCGGTCACCCAGTCTTTGACGTTGGTGTCGGGCGTGATGTCACGTTCCCCGTATCCCACCCGGAGCGGAAGGTTCTGAGCAGGCAGGGAGACCGGCCAGGCCAGGCAAAGCAGCCAGCCCAACAAGAGGACAACGGGTTCTAATTTAAAATTAACGGAGCGATTTTCTTTGCTAAGCATGTTTTTCTGAGTAAGCATCATTGTTTGTTTAGTAGGATTCTGTCGATAAACCGGTAGGCCTCTTCCCTGTCCGGCTTCAGGAATTCATGGCCGGCGTCAGGGTAAATAACCCGGATATTTTGTCCCGCGCCGAGGAAATCATAGCTTTTTTGCGCCAGCCAGATTCCTTCCTTAACGCCGTTGACATCAAAGTTTTTGTCTCCTACCGGGGAAGAAGAAAAGAACGCCCTGGGCGCAATGGCGGAAATAAGCTCATGGAATTCAAATGGTTTGCGGGCG
Organism: Telluribacter sp.; assembly: GCA_040394275.1. Classification (GTDB taxonomy): domain Bacteria; phylum Bacteroidota; class Bacteroidia; order Cytophagales; family Spirosomataceae; genus JBEBSO01. The sequence goes on along the minus strand of JBEBSO010000003.1, from coordinate 13,392 downwards.
CCGTCGAGCCCGTATTTTGACCACAGGGGCATATAGCGCTCCTGGGCGAAAGGTCCTAACCGACCTCCGTAACGCTCGGACGCTGCCGGACCGATGTCGTAATAATCCAGCTGGGTCCATCCGCAGCTGCTCACGGTCACTTTCACACGCGGGTCGAATGCGGCGAGAAACATGGAGTTGTGCCCTCCCAGGGAATGGCCGATGGCGCCGATACGATTTTTGTCCACAAATTCCAGCCGCTCCAGCAGATCGATGCACCTCATGTGATTGAAAATCCCCTTCATGGTGCCGGATTCGTAGCTGTCGGTCTTAAAATCATAATCTTTGCTGTCGCCAAAACTCGGGTAATCCGGTGCAATGACCACATAGCCGCGTTCGGCAAGCTCTTTACCGTAGGCAAGATTCATCCGCGTTTTTTCGTAGGACCCCTCGCCGTCCACACTCTTTCTCCCCGCCGGGTCGGTCTCGTGCAGCGCAAGCATAGCGGGAAGCTTTTGGCCGGGTATGCGCCGGGCAGGTATGTATAAATAGGCGTCGACCGGTTCTCCCGGCTTCACAGCCACCCGGAGGGTCAGCCGCTGGTACAGCGGTGTTTTCAACGTGTCTGTCACCGTGTAGGTCGGCGCGGGGTATTTCCGGCCAGGCAACGGACCCATAACGGACTCCATCCGGGCATTGATCTGCTTTTTATAGCCGGGCCAATCCGAGGCTTTACGAATGGTGACCGGCGCCCCGTACGGATCTTTGGTGACAAGCATCCCCGTAGGCTTCGGCGGTTTCGAGGAGAGCATACGCCGGATTTCCGCTGTCAGCGATTCCGCAATCAGGCGATGGCCTTCATCGTTCGGATGCAGGTAGTCTTCGAAAAGCACGGAAGCCGATGGCCCGCCGGCCTGTTCGAACTTTTCGAAGGTAGCCTGGTTGTTGACGAAACCCGTCCTGTACTTTTTGGCCATTTTCTCTACCTCCGCAATGTAAAGCAGCAGCCTGTCGTGCAGGAAATCGCGGTTTTCCGGACGGTAGCCGTTGGTAGCCATCAGCAATACCCGGACTCCCGCCGCCTGTAGCGTTTCGATCATATAGCTCATGTTGCTGCGGAACTGCTCAAGCGAAATCCTGGAGGGATCGCCCTCCTTTTTCGTATCTATATAAGCGTCATTGGCACCGAAGCCGATGATGACCAGGTCAGGATGGTGATCCAGCACCTGCTGCTGGAACCTGTTCTGGGCATGGCTGATCCTTGCGGTGGGCTTGTTGTCAATCACTCTCCCCGAATGGCTGCCGCCTACGCCCGAATTGATCACCACGGCATCGATACCGGCGGATTTGAGCAGGTCCGGGAGCCTTTGGGCGAAAACCTCCCGGATGGTTTTCCGCTCTGCCGTGATGGAGTTGCCGAAGGCCACGATCCTGACCTGCCCCGCCGGCGGCTGCGCCCCGGCGTCCGAAAAACAAAGGAGACAGGCCAGCAAAAAGAACCAGGTCTTCACCTGAGGCCCGGCGCCGGAAAAATTCAGATGCATCATACTAAAATGCGTGAGAATGGTTCTGCCCGGCTGTTAACGGCCGAGCGCCCATTCAATTGCGTTGTGAATTAACCGGATAAACTGCGGATTTTTGAAATCATCCGGGTAGCCCAGGGCCGTATAAAAAACAGGGCTTCCGTCGGCTGTGGTACGGGTCCAGGCAAAAGGCTCGGTCACGTTGGCCGTGCTGCCCGTCAGGAGCACGGCAGCCGTTGTATCTACGAGAGGAGCTACTTTATAAACCTGGCCGTTGCTGCGCCAGGGCTGCTCGGCATCTATCCCTTTCAGGATCGGATGCGCGGACTGCGCGGCTACCACTTTCACATCGGTGCCCAGTTCCTCCGGCTCATACCCGCGGTTCTCGCAGCCCAGGATCTCCGGCACAAAGCCCCACCAGTCTTCATATCCTTCTGCAACGGTATCCCTGACGGAAAAGCCGTGGTTGGCAGTGCGGAGGCCGATTACCGGCTTGCCTTTCTGAAGATAGCCTTTGATCATGGCCATCTGCTCAGGCTTCAGCGCCAGCCTGCGGCAAAATACAACCAGCAGATCAGCCTCTTCCAACGCCTCAAGCCCCGGGAAGTGATGGGCTTCCAGCTTTTCACCTTCTCCTACCAGCACCTTCGTGTTGTAGCGCCCGTCCTGCTGCAGCTGTTCGGCAAAAGGAGGAATCGTCTGCGTCGCTTTGTAATTGAGCGGGTCTTCACTGATCAGGAAAACGATATTGGGCTTCTTTTCTTCCTCTTCCTTCTTCTGCCCGGACTGGCATGCGGCCAGGAACGACAGCAGGAGCACCATGCCTGCAAGGTAAACGATACATTTTTTCATGCTTCTTACGAAATTTAAAGGTTACGTCAGCTCCGCCGGGGCCATCCCGCCACGGGGCGGAAACTTTACCGTCATGCGGATAAATTCATTTTTGTGCAGCTGATATCCTCAGGCATACCTGCACGGGCTCTGACGGGAATCCCCTGGCCGGGGAATTTCAGCGCGTCAGTCCGGGTAGCCCTGCCGGCATCGGAAAATATCGCGTAATAATACTTACAATACCGTATTCTGCCAAATGTAATGATGCAAAATGGCCATTTTGCCTAACAATCCCCCTTTTTCTCCGGTTACTTGTATCTCTCCCCTGCCGGTCCTATATTCGCGGTGATAAAACCATTTCGGGATATTCAACCTGAACGGGTGCGGGCAACAACGTGAAGCTGATCGTGAAAAAGCAGGTCCTTTCATTTTTTTTCCTGGGTCTGATGCTGATTAAAATCTGTATCCTTCCCCTGGTATACCTGGACTTCGAGGTGCGGAGGGATTACATCGTAAACTACCTTTGCGTCAACCGCGACAAGCCCGCGCTGAATTGCAACGGGAAATGTTACCTTGCCAAACGGATCGCCGAAGCGCGGGAAGCGGAGCAGCAAAAAACGGAGCGCAGCTTTATCTTCCAGCTTTATGAGATCCTGGCCGAGCCGGCAGGAACAGGTTCTTCTTTACTGCCGGAAAACATGGGCTTCACCGAATTGACGACTTTGCCCGTATATTATACTTCCCCCCTGAAAGGACGGCTCCCGGTCCTGGGGATTTTTCATCCCCCCGCTCAACACATCCTGATTGTTGCCTGAGTAGCCCGCAGCATTTGCACGCAGGCATCACAACCTGACCGGCGCGATCTGTCGCCGGCAAGTCTTCCTGTTTTCATTTTTTGCAGAAGCAAGAACTGAAGCCGGGGTTTCTTCTGTGTCCCCGGGGGACAAAATCCCTTCGGGATCACAACCCTATTCTTCAGAACGGTATCTCTCGGACCCGGCAGCCGAACATTTGCTATCGGGTAACGTATATACCAAAAACCTGTTGTCTTCCCGGCTGTAGGGGAAGATACGCTGAAGATGGAAATGAATCGTATCGTTAAACACAATTAAACCTGTCCCGACAAAAAAATGAGACCAAACTCACCGGGCGCGACCGTTTTCATCGCCGCCCTGGTCCTCGTATCGGCTGCCTGCAGCCCTGAGAAAAAAGCACAACAGGAAGATCCGGGCGCTATTCCCGAAGCGCACGCATTTCACGACCACCATGTCGCCGATCCCCGGGTAGCCGGGGTAATGGCGAGCCACGACAGCATCATGCCCGGAATGTCCGAAATCGTTCAGCTATCCCGTCTGGTGAGCAGGCGGATAAAAAAAACGGACAGCCTGATGATGAAGGGGACAAATGACGCACTTCTGCCGGAGAGGAAATCGGCAGAGGCTATCCTCCGGCAACTTGCCGACGCCGACGATGCCATGATGACCTGGATGCATGAATACAAGCCGGATTCTCTTGCCCGGCTGTCTGACAGCGAAGCAAAAGAATACATATCCGATCTCACAACCGGCATCGATGAAGTGAAAAAAAAAATAGAGCGAAGCATACAGGACGCCGAAGCTTTTCTTAAACAGTAACAACAATCAAAAATGAATACAGTGATGAAACAGATATTTTTTCCCTTGCTTGCCGCAGCATTCGTGCTGTCCGGATGTAAAAATGACGAAGTAAAAGCCGATCGTTTACCCGGTCAGCTGAACCTCTCGTTTGATGCGCGCGTAAATGACGCGGATTTCGCCCTGAATACCGATTTCAGAATCGGATCGGCCACTTACAGGTTCGACCGGCTGAGGTACTGGGTAAGCAACGTCGCACTCGTCGATGACGAAGGACAGGAGTATCGTGTTCCCGGCAGCTACTACCTGATCGAAGAGACTTCCCCTGTTCCGGTACAGGACGGGGCATTTGTATACCCCGCTAAAAAGAGGGAGGAAGTGAGCATTCAGCAGCTCCCTGCCGGTACCTACCGCAAAATTAAGTTTTCGATCGGCGTGGACCCGAAGTACAATGACAACCTCAGCCTGCAGGCGGGAGAACTCTCCCAGCTCAACGGGATGACCAACATCTCCTGGATGTGGCACACCAGCTACATATTCACCTCGGTAGGCGGCACGCTGACCGAGGCAACCGCCGGCAAAAAGATCAGTGCGGAAACGGGCCTTAACACCAATTACAGGTCGGTGGAGTTCGATCTTCCCGACCCCCTCAGCATCTCTTCGGGAAATACAGGCGCATCGGTTGCCTTCCGGCTGGACGTAGCCAAAATCCTGGAAGGGCTCGACCTGAACGCCACACCAACGATAGGCGCCGGGCAGGCGGCAGCGATGTCGCAGCTGGCAGGCAATTACACCAGGGCAATCTCACTGGTAAACGGCAAATAAACAGGCAATGGGAAACCGGATATATTTGGTTGGACTCTGTATAGGGCTGTGGGTATCGGCCTGCAGATCATCCGAACCGATTGCTCCGGGAGCTGAGCCGGTACGGCTCAGCATCCCGGAGAACTTCCCGCCGCCCCTGCCGGATGATGACAACCCGCTGACCCGCCAGGGAATAGAGCTGGGGAGGCGGCTTTTCTACGACACACGGCTTTCCGCCAATAACAAGGTCGCCTGCGCCACCTGCCATCAACAGGCCCTTGCTTTCAGTGACGGGGTCGCCCTGTCCGCCGCCGGCGTGTCGGGCACCGCCCTGCTCCGGCATGCTCCCGCGCTCCTCCACCTCGCCTGGGCGGGCAACGGCCTGTTCTGGGACGGCGGGTCCACCAACCTGGAATCGCAGGCCTTCGCACCGCTGACCGCTCACGATGAAATGGGCCAGGACCTGTACCTGCTGGAGGAAAAGCTCAGGGCAGATCCCTATTACCCTGAACAGTTCCGGTCGGCTTTCGGACAGGAAATCGCCTCCGGCCTTGTGGTCAAAGCGCTCGCGCAATTTCAGCGCACGCTCATTTCAGCAAACAGCCGGTATGACAGGTACGTCAGGAACGAGCCCGGCGGATGGATGACCGCTTCCGAGCGGCAGGGATTGGCGCTGGTCAGGCAAAAATGCCAGGGCTGTCATGCCGGGGCATTGTTTACCGACAACCTGTTTCACAACAACGGCCTGGACTCCGCCTTTGAAAACCGGGCCCATGACCAGGTCTACCTCGGGCGGTACAGGATTTCCTACCGGGAGGAGGACCTCGGGGCATACAGGACGCCCACCCTGCGCAACGTGATGCTGACCGCACCCTACATGCACGACGGAAGGTTCGGCACCATGGCGGAAGTGCTGGACCATTACGACAAACAGGTTAAGCACTCCCCGTCGCTGGATCGCCTCCTCAGCACCCCGGGAAACCGGCCCGGTATCCGGCTGACAGCCGACGAAAAAAAGTACATCACGGCGTTTCTGCACACACTGACGGACGAAGCTTTTGTGAAAGAGGAAAGCTTCGGCAGGCCCCCCGGTCCGTAAGAAATCCGGCCGGCAACCGCACCGCCGAAGACTCATTTTTGCGCTGCCGGCGGCAGCGCAAAAAAAATAGCAGGGTTGTTTTGATTTTATATCTATCTTTCCGGAAAAACTCCCAAATCTTCCCGATAGCCAGGATGACGCCGCACCGGACTGCCTTTGTTTTTATCTGCTGCTTCCCGGCCGCGGCTCCTTTCGTAAACGGCCAGGCCCGGCCCGGTTTATCTGTGGTGGTCCATATAATGACAGCTCCTGGGAATTTACCGACTTATTCGTTCTCACCCGGAGCAAATAACCGGGTACCGGATCAGGTCCCGATCGCCACCGCCGTACCCGGCATAGCTATTGTAAACCATACCTGAATTTCAGCAACGTTCCACATAAAATAAACTACAATGAAAAAGTCCCTATCTTCCCTTTGTATGATGGCCCTGCTCGGTCTCTTCCAGGCAGCCCACACCGAAACATTTGCCGCCGGACCCGGTGACGAATCAGAAGTTCCCGGTCTCAGGTACAAAAACGTAGCCAAAGTAAGCCTTACGGCTGCCGCGCTCAAAAACATCACGGTACAATACGAAAGAGCCGTTTCCAGGCGCATCTCTCTGGGGCTGACCTACAGGGGTATGCCCGAAAATACGATCGCGTACATCGACCGGCTGGAAAACAAAATCGGATACGACGAAGTCGATTTTGAGAACATACGCAACATGAAGGTGACTTCCCACGTCATTACGCCCGAAGTCCGGATATATACCGGGAAAAGCGGCACCAAAGGATTTTACCTGGCCCCCTATGCCAGCTTTGCTTCGCATGACCTCAAAACCCCTGCTTTTCTTTTTGAAAAAACCGACGATGACGGCAGCACTTCCACGCTCACCCTGCCGATGACGGGAAAAATCCGGGGCATTTCAGGCGGGCTGATGTTCGGTGCTCAGTTTAACCTGGGCAGCAGGGTCACGCTGGACTGGTGGATCATCGGCGCCTCTTACGGAAAAGCTGACGGGAACGTAGATGCCATCTCTCCCGTACCGGTCAGCCAGGACTGGCAGGAAGAAATCCAGTATACGCTGGATCAGATGGATCTTCCTTTTGTCAAATATACCAGCGAGGTCAGCAGCGAAGGAGCGCGCGTAAAAATAAACCGACCCTGGGCCGGCGTGCGTGGCGGACTCTCCATCGGGTTCAGGTTCTGACAGGCAGCTTCAGGACGGGGAGTGTTCTCCCCGTCCATATTTTTCAATGACCCGGTCGCAGGCCACCTGCAGCATCCGGAAAACTTCCTCGTATCTCTCCTCGGGGTGCCCGCAAGGATCGGGTATGCTCTCAGAAGCACCCGGGCGGCATTCATTCATCAGCAGCCGGCATTTCGATTCTTCCCACAGTGCCCCTGCTATCCGCCTGGCATCCCGCATATTCTGAACATCCATAAAATAGATCAGGTCATAACGGTGCAGATCCTCCTTCACAAACTGCCTGGCCCGCTGCCTGCTGATGTCTATGCCGTTTGACAAAGCCACTTTCTGCGACATGGCATGCGGATGCGCTCCTATGTGCCAGTCGCCGGTACCGGCGCTGTCCACCTGCCAGTCCAATGCTGCCGCGCGGGCTTTATATTTCAAAACTCCTTCCGCCAACGGGCTCCTGCAGATGTTGCCCAGGCATACCATGAGTACCTTCATCGGTTTGTCTTCTGTTTGCTTCCTTTCAAAAGGGACTATACCGCCTTGAGATGTGACCGCGTCGGCAACCATCCGACCGCACATCCGAAATGAATCAGTCCAGCCGGAAAATAAGCATATCTCCCGGTTCTACCAGCTGGACGTCGGAATATAACGAGGCCATCACAAGGCTGCCGTCTTTCAGCACACGCCTCGCCGCCGGATCGAGCGAAATATCCAGTCTCATTCTCTTCTGGAAATCCCGGTTTACAACGACCAGGTAACGACGGTCGCCGTTCCGTATCTCGGAAACCACCGCACCGGCCAGTGCCGGTTTATCGTTCAGGCCCTTCACGTCCAGCCTGCTTACTTTTGACGGCAGTGCAGACAAGCGTGTGGTGCTCTCCGGAATAACCTCCCCTATATGACGTACCTGCAGCACCCTGCCACCCAGAAATACCGGTGCCAGCGCACTGATCTCGCGGTTCAGTTCCTTTACCTTATCGTATACATCCGTTCTTTTGCCGTCCAGCCCGATGGGGCCGTGGTGAAAGTTCCAGTGGGGATTCTTGCCCGGCGTCCAATAGGTAAAATACTGGAGCCCCTGGGCGCCGTAGGCCAGGTTGCTGAACATCTGAAGGCGCAGCTGCGCAAGATCCGGTACCGGGTACGGATCATGGGCAACGGCGAGCGCAAAAGCCCAGAAAGGCTTTCCGGCCTTCCCGGCCTCGTCCGAAAATATTTCGAGGTTCCTGTAAAAATCCTCCCGCAATGACAGGCCGGACTTCCCGGCAGTGACCGGGTAGTGATCGAAGGAAAGCATCTCCGACGGCACCTCCTTTACAAATTGCCGGATGTGCTCGCGGTAACCGGGCGACCCGAGCTGCTCGTTGGAAGCATAGGTCGGAAAGAGATTAAGGTAACACATGTGTTTGTCATCTACGGCCCGTATACGCCTGGCCCAGGCGCCCAACGCCGGGAAATCGCCGGCTGAAGGTTCATCGCGCAGGTAATAGCCGGCCAGCGCAGGATGGTTCATGAAACGCCTGACGGTGGCCTCCGGGTTTTCCGCCAGCTCAGGACAGCTGAAAATAACCCGGACGCCGGCCTGCTGCGCACAATCCAGCGCTTTTTGAACCCCGTCGGCATTGGCATGGCTGGACGAGGAAATATTAAACCCGGCCTCCTTCAGCTCCCGGTATCTCCCGACGGTGGTTTCGTTGTCCGGGATGCTGTGCCAGGCCAGAAGGGGTATTTCACCGTCAGGCGCCGGTTTGACGGTTTCGGTCCGCGCACGGGACGGTTCGGGGCCGATGCTACCGGCCAGGGACAGGAATGCCAGAAACAAGACGACAGGAACAGGTTTTCTCATAGGTATAGCAGGTTAGCTTACAGGGATCTTACAGGAGATCAATTGCCCCGGCCCGGGACGCAGGTCCCGGTAAGTCCCCGGACGCAAAAGCCGGGCAGCTCCGCATTCTACTTTACCTGCCCGGCTGCCCCATGGCCCTCAGCCGGTTGCCTGGGCCATGAATTGTGATTAAATGCATATATTTGAAGGCACTGTTTATTACCTTACCCATTCTAATCCGTTTTACTCCATGTTATTCAAACGCCTTATCTTCTGCGTTTTCTTTCTCGGGCTATACCCCCTTATTGCCTGTGCTCAGCCGGATCCCAGCTGGGACGATACCAAATCCAAAAGCTGGCCTGCCGGAGCCCGGAAAGCAGCCATCACGTCTTCGGCAGACGGCAGCATTCAAAACGCTGTTTACTACAAAGCCAGGTCCGGAAAACCTCGTCCCTTGGTGATCAGCCTGCATACCTGGGGCGGGGACTACCTGCAGAAGGATACGCTTATCAACATGTGTATCGAGCGGGATTTCAACTACATACACCCGGATTTCCGCGGGCCCAACAACAGGCCCCAGGCCTGCGGCAGCGAGCTGGTCATCCGCGACATCGATGACGCGATTGACTGGGCACTGGAAAATACGAAGACCGATCCCGCCGATATTCACGTCGTTGGTGTAAGCGGCGGGGCCTTCGCCACCGTGCTTACCTACCTGAAATCCAGGCACCCTATCCGGAGCTTTTCCGCCTACGCCGGCCTGTACGATCTCGTTGACTGGTACTACGAATCCCTGGGAAGAAAATCCAGATATGCCACGGATATCGCCCGGGTGACCTCCGGAACTCCGGACAGGCCGGACCTGGAGGAGGCCAGGAAGAGGTCCCCTTTTTATATGGAGAAGCCGGTCACAGACCGCAGCCGAAGCAAGCTTAACCTCTATTGCGGCATCCACGACGGCTATACCGGATCCGTGCCGGTCAGCCATACCCTCAAGATGTACAACAAGCTGGTAAAGAGCTTTGACCCCAGAGCGATCACGTCCCTGGTACCAGAAGAATATGTGCATACGATGGTCAGGGAGCGTACATTGCCGGGCGCCGGCGAGCAGGGGGATTTCATGGGACGGAAAGTGATTTACAAAAATCATTACCAGGACAAGCTGAAGCTGATCGTATTTGAAGGCGGGCATGAGATGCCCCCGGGAGATGCGCTTGCACACATTCCTTCCCGGACCATCCTGGCCATCGGAGATTCCAACGGCGCGGTGGAAAACGGCTGGCCCGACCAGCTGAAGCAGCTCCGCCCGCACGACCTGATCGTCAATACCTCGGTTTCAGGCAATACAATCGGGTTCGATAATGCAGGCCGGGCCGACCTGAATACCCTGAAAAACGTGGACAAAATACTCGGCAAAAGCCCCGAAACACCCGATGCCGTCGTGATCATGCTGGGTACCAACGACTGCAAAGCGGAGTTTGCCGGCGAACTGAAAAAGGTGCCCGCCAACCTGGACGAGCTGATCGGGAAATTGAAGACAAAAACCGGCCCCGGCACACAGATTTTCATAGTATCCCCGCTTCCTTACGGAGACGATGCGGCGCTGGCTGAAAAGTACGCAGGCGGCGCGGTACGAATCCGGTACCTGTTGGGCGAGTTTCGCCGGGTGGCAGAAAAAAACAAGTGCTTTTATATCGATACCCATGGCCGGATCCAGGGAATCTACCCATCTTATACACAGGATGGAATACATCTGAATACCGCAGGGCAGGCTGTCCTGGCCACCCTGATCAATGAAGAGATACGGCGGGTATGGCCATAGCGCGTGCACCTGTAGGCCGGGGCGTACGGGGAGCTTCTCCCGATATGGCATTTTACCGGCGTACCTGGCAGGTGTTCCGGCTGGTGGTAACAGATATATGCCGGCGAGCCGGAAAAAACAGCAGCGCCGGCACAAATGATCCGGCGCTGCGCAGGTTAAACGAGTTATTTGGCTTCTCTGGCCCTGATCATCCTGTCCACACGATACGGAAGCGCTTCAAGGAAGGCCACCAGGTTGGACATCTCCTGTGTCGAAAGCTGCTTGTCGAGACCGGGAGGCATCATGGATAATGTTTGCGGTTCAATATTCCTGATTTCCGCGCGCGGGATATGGATCCCCGGAGCAGGCCCTACTTCTATGACAATGGATTCCGGAAGCTGGTCCTTGATCACGCCCATGTAGGATCCGTTGCCGGTCACAACCCGGAAAGTCTCGTATTCGCGGGCAAAGCTCGCGCTGGGGTATACGATCGCTTCAAGGATGTCGTGCTTGGAGCGGATTTCGCCGATATTGGTCAGATCCGGGCCAAAGCGTCCTCCCTCTGCGCCCACCGCATGACAGGATGAGCAGGCGGCCTTGCCGTAAAACAGCTTCCGTCCTTCGCCCACATCTCCTCCTTTATAAAGCTCCTCCATCTTCCGGAGCGCAGCAAGCCGCTCGGCATGCTGCGCCCTCAGGGTAGCCACCAACGGCTCCGCCTGGGTCTGTACCTCGGCCGGGAACCCTTTCAGGATACGCTTCAGGTCCGTCTCGGACAGGTTATCCAGGCGCACTCCCCCCGATCTCAATGCCGCGACAAGCTCCCTGCCGACTTCTGCGTCGCTGTTTCCTTCAAACGTTTCGAGCAATCCCGGCAGCAGGAAAGTTTCTGCCCCTTTGATCCTGTTGCCGGCCAGCGACAGCAGCTGATCCTTGTTCAGTCTGGCATGGCTGAGCAGGCGAACCGCCATTTGCCGCACCGGCGAATCGTACCCCGGTCCCAGGTATTTCTCGAGCAGCCCGAATTCTTCCGCCGACAACGCGGGCGAGGACAATATCCGCGCGCTCATGGCTTTCAGCTGTACATCTACCGGCGAAGAAGGATTACGGATGATCTGGTCGAGCTTGCCGTTCAGCTGGGTAATCCGTCTTGATTCGATGAGGCCGAGCACCTGCGATTTTATCCCGGACTGATCGCTGTCCAGCAGGCTGCCGATCGAGGCTACCCACGAAGCGGGCAGCTGCTTCAGCGAACTGCTGCCAATGATATCCAGCAGAAAAGATTTCGTCGCCGGCGTCACTGCGGCGCTGTTCAGCTTGTCGGCTACGAAGCTCTCCAGCTCGCGCTGCCTGATAAAGGTCAGCATCAGCTGCCGCACCGATCCCGTTTCCGAATCGGAGAGTGCGCCGCTCTGCATGCTTTTCTGCAGGTACCTTACCACGATGTCCGTCCATTCGGGGTGGTGCGCAGCCAGCCACAAGCCCGTGTTGCGCAGTTCCTCGTCTTTGCTTTCCAATACCGGCACCACCTGCTCTTTCCGCAACGGCGCGCCATCCATCTGGTCCAGCGCGATCAACGCGGCAATCCTGGTCTTCGGGGAAGGGCTGTCCAGGGCTTTGACCAGCGCCCCCGTATCTCCCAGTGTCATCAGCGCATAGATGACGGCATGGTCGGTAAACCGGTCGCTTTTGGCTGCCGCTGCTGCCAGGAGCGCCGGGACGGCTTTCTGATCGCCGATCTGTCCCAATGCCGTGGCCGCCTGTCTTTTGACCTGCAGCACGTCGCTGACCACCATTTTAGATAGCTGGCCAACGGATTTGCCGTCGCGGGCCAGGCCCAGGGCCCTGGCTGCCGCCGTCCGCACAACCGGGCTCTTGTCCGTCAGGGATGCCCGTACACCGGCCAGGGCCGCGGGCGTGGCGATGCGGGACAAGGCAAATACCGCCGCAGCCCTCATGTCGGCATTGGCGATGGCGGGCAGCACCCGGATCACCGGTGCGACTGCGCTTTCTCCTTTAAGCACGATCTCCTCCACGGCCCTGTCCCTGACGGCAGGCTTTGCATTCGTCAGGTAGGTGACCAGGCTTTGAGCCGGGTGTGCCTCCAGGTTCAGCTTTTTACCCCACGGATCTCTGACCAGGGGCGCGTCTTTTTTCCGGATCCGGTAAATCCCGCCCCGGACGTCGGGCTTTGCTACCCTCGACAAAGGGCACCCTTCGATAAACCATCCCCCGGTCGCTACCACAAGCATGCTGCCGTCGGCGTCCTGGAGTACGTCGGTAAGGTGTGAATCCTGGCTGGCCGATTTCACAAAAACCTCATCTTCGGTTTTGTAAGTAGCCCCGTCAGGAATTACGATGTGCCGGATAATGCGCCCGGTATTGAATTCGGCATTGAAGAGGTTGCCTTCATAAGCCGCACCGAAAGCTTTGCCCCTGAACCGCACAATCCCAGAAGGGGCCACCCGCGGCATTTTGGTCATCGTGGGCATCAGCTCACCGGTAAGCTTCAGGCCGTCCTCCCCGATCACCGGGCCGGGTTTGGGATAGGTTCCCCCTTCCACCCAGTGCATCAGCGCGTCCCGCTGTCCGTCCTGCGGATCTATAAAGTAAGTCATGGTCCCGATTGTCTCGCCTGAGGGCATGAACGCGATCTCTATGGAGTTGTCAAATCCTCCGCCCGACATCGGCTCCAGGCCGGTGCCGTCGGGGCGGCCGCGCCAGCTCCTCGCGCTC
>JBEBSO010000002.1:0-24487 GCA_040394275.1 Telluribacter sp. | reverse complement strand
TCAATTTCTTAATTATCTTGCAGAAATATTGGGGTCCCGGACATGAAGACGGCCCCGATCTGACCCGTTAACCGGGAGATATGCAGATGATCATCACCATATACCTGATATCACGACCGCCTTGCGACGCCCGGGGATGCCGGTTGCCATCCCCTGCATCGGACCGCCGCGACGGACCTAGCTTTATCCACACATGAACCGTATCCGATTAGCCTTTGCATCTGTTTTCTTTCTCTTACCGTGTATGCAGCTCAACGCCCAGGTCTCCTATCAATGGGGAATCACGGCACGGGGAGGGGCCGGCACTTACCTTTACGGCAGGGGAACGCTCCTCCGGCCGGGGTTGCTGCTTCCAACGTACGGGATCAACGGCTTTTATGAACACCCCTTACACAGGCAGCTCACGCTGCGGATTTCGGCAGGATATAACAACCGGGGCACCGTTTCCCGGGGCGAAGCCGTAACCGATTCGGTGACGCTATCTTCCCTGGGCAGCTATAAAAACAGGCTGAGGGATCACCATGCCACCAACGATATCCTTTTTCACTACCAGCTCAGCAAAAAAAAGGACGGGAAGAACCCTTTTGTACAGGCCGGCCTGCGAAACGATTTCTACCTGTTCAGCAACTACAGCAGCACCGGCAAAGGCGGCTATTTCGACAATGTGCATAATTATTTTTACCGTTCAGGCAATTACCGGTCTTTGATTACCGGAGCCGTGGCGGCGGGCGGTATCCGCTTTCAGCGCTACGAGATCGGGCTGGAATACTACTACCAGCTTTCCCCCCTTCTCCGCTATCCCCATCAGTCCACCGTACTCTTCCGCAAACAGCAAGCGCACAGCATTTCGCTGACGGCCACCTACCGGTTTTATTGACAAAAACGACCGGCGCGCACTAGCTGCGCCTGCGGTAATACTTCCGCCATGCAACGGGCGGGATGCACAGGGTGATCAGCATGGCAACGCAAAGCAGGTTCCGGAGTATGATCAGCCCCAGTCCCGGCATAGCGAACTCCCGGATCTGATCGTACAGGAAAGGAAACAGCAGGGAGGACAGCAGGAAAATCACCAGGAAGCCAATCAGAAGGGGCATCCGCAAAAAGCAGAGAAAAGGAATAAGCCAGATGAGATACTGGGGAGAAAATACCTTGTTGGCCAGCATAAACAGTAGAAAGGCAGCGGTTACATACCCGGCCAGCAGGGAGGTGGTCCTATGGTCCGGCTTACGGGATACGTCCCGGAACACAGCGCCTGACAGCACGATGAAAATAAATTTCAGCAGTATGTACATCGTAAGCAACACTTCAAGGATGGCCTTCGTGGAAAAAAGGACCAGATGGTCCGCTCCGTAGACATAGGCGGATTTCAAAGGAAATCCCTTCAGGAAATGCGCCAGGTATACTACCGTTGCCGCCAGGCTTTCAACCTGTATACCTCGCTCCTGGTGGGCCGCCAGAAAAGCCAGCAGTCCGGCAGGCTCCTTCCCGAGCACTCCCGTCCATACAAGCACAATACCTATCACCGGGGTCAGCAGGCCGGCGACAAATCTGCCAATGGCTTTCCAGTCCCACCAGACCAGCAGGATCATTCCAAACAGCGGCACAAGCACGACCGGGTACAGCTTGGTTGCTATGCCCAGCATCAGGAATACCCCCGACCAAAAGTACCGCCGGTGAAGGAATGCCAGGAACGACAAAAGAGTCAGCATCGCCGGAAACATGTCCATGCGAAGAAAAACGACCTGGAAAGGTAGGGTTATCGCGGCCATGATGATCAGCCGGCCTGTGATATTCCGGTACTTCAGCCGCTCCAGCTCCCGGTAAGCCAGGTAGAGCGACAGGCACAGCCATATCACGTTTTGCATCATGAATATGACCTTATACGCATGAAAATCATTGGCTACCGACCTGAAAACATGAGGCAGCAGGATTGGGATAAGTGCAAACAGGGGATATTCCAGCCGCTTGTTTGCGTCTTCTTCCGAGCTCAGAAACTCGAGGCTCTTTTCAAAATAAAAAGTGACATCCCAATGAAGACCGTTGAAATAGAAATTGGAATATATAAATGCCACTATAACGAGGAGTATAGCATGGAGGGTAAAAGCTACACCCGGTTTTAAAGAAGTCATGTATGTATATTTATTTCATCTGTTAAAATGTTAAAGAAGTTTAAAGAGTTCTGAAGTTCAACTATAGAATTAAAATAACTTTGGAACTATAGAACACCGGGTCAAAAGTTCATTAGTTTGGGTGGTTGCACATTCGCTTATGCGCATTTCATCTGCCTGTTTTAAGTTATTTTAGTTGGGGGGGCCGGTTATCCTCATCTCACCGTAAAACCGCCCTGACCGATCTTGAATCCCTCGCAATACAATTCCGCGGTATATTTCCCGGATTTAAGCGGCAGCCCTCCCTTTCCATAATAAATCACTACCTGCTGCCGGCTGTTTGTAAAAACGATGGCCTGCTTCGAGCTGTAAATCGTCTCCCTCCCGTTGAACCGGAAAGAGCCGGAGCCGGTGGCCATGTCCGAAAGAACCGCTCCGTCGGGGTCCAGCACACGCAAATAGATTTCCTTTTCATCCTGCTGGGCGATCGCGTTTTCCGCCAGGTTAAAAGTGACTTTCAGTCTGTCGATGCGACGCGCCCTGTATTTCCCGCCGTCCCTTTCCTTTCCTTTCTCTGAAACAGCGATCACTTCGATTTTTTCTGCTTTGAGCGCCGACGCCAGCGTTACCTTTTCCGAGAGCTCCCGGTTACGCGTAGAAAAGGTAACCACCGAGTCTGACAAGGCAGTATTGTGGGACTGTAAACCGCTCACCTGGTCATTGAGCTCCTGGTTTTGCGCGGTAACTACGCCCAGCTCTTCCCGTAGCCTGGCAATCTCACCGTCCTTCTGCACCAGCAGGCGTTCATAAGAGCGGATTTTTTCTTCGTACTTCTTGGTGGAAAAACCGGAGATGTTATTGGCCAGCGCGGCCTTGTCTTTTTCCAGCCTTTCCTTGAGCATGACCAGGGAATCTACCCGACCGCCCAGCTGCTGGATCTGCAGTATCTTTGCGTCGAGCTGAACCGAAATCGAATCCAGCTTTTTCTGCGCAAACAGCACTTCCTGCGTCTTGCTGACGATCACGGCGTCTTTTCCCGAATTTTCCTGTCTTTCCCGGAAAAAGAAATACAAGGTGACCACATTAAGGAGCGTCAGCACGGCCAGGGCCGCCCACAATAGATTCTTCCTGTCGCGCTTCTCTTCCTGGTTATAACTCATCGCACCAAATTAATTATTTACTAAAGTTACGTAAAAATAGAGATTTTAGGCCAATGCATCAAAGCAAGTGTTTTCCGGATTCAGCATGCCACCGTACAGAAATCAAGGCTCAGGACAACATTTCTTCGAGGCGCTGCAGGACAACCGGCAGCGGCAGCGAGCTGCAGGGTTTCCCATACTCCCGGATCAGCCTGCAGTTCTGCTGATCCCCGTAGCTGCCCGAAAAAGGGTTGTACTCCGGGAAAGCGTCCAGGGAGCCCATCAGGATAAACCCGAATACCCCGGCCGCATTGGCCAGGTGCGCCGGCCCGCTGTCCAACCCGATAAAATACTGTCCCCGCCGGATGACTTCCGCCGTTTCAAGAATGGATAGCCTGCCGCATAAATTGTGGTAACGGCTACTCCGGATCCCGAGGCTGCTTCTGAGGCCGATTTCCACCACGTCGAACGGGTAGCGGTCCAGCAGGTAGGCCACCAGCTCCTCCCAGTTTTGAGCCGGCCAGTCTTTGGGTGCATAGTTGGTTTGCGTGTGGATGACGATGTACTGATCGGGCAGCTGCAGGGCATCCACGCGGTCGCGATGCCGCTGCTGCAGGTAAACCGCCGGCTGCCGGTCGGCCGGGAGCGTGGAAAGGCCGGCGCTCTGCGCAAAAACTTCGAGGAGGTTGCCGAATCGGAAGTAGGTCGATACGTTTATATTTTTTGCCTCGGCAATGGGGTTATCGTAAAATGCCGGGCAGGTGGGGCAGTAATTGTTGTTGCGGAACTGGAGCTCAAACACCTCGTCGAATACACCCTCTTCCAGGATAATTTTCCGCTGCGTAACGCAATATTCTGCAAAAACACGGTCGACATACGGATTTACATCCACAAGCTCCCGGAAAGCGGGCTTTACAAACCAGACCAGGCACGCATCCGGGTACAGCTCCCGGAGATGCCTCAGCAGGGGTTCTGCCGCCACGATGTCCCCGAAATGTTCCGTCCGGACCACAGCGATGAGCTTGCGGCCGTTCATCAGGAACCGTCGCTGTGCCCAAAACCACCACCGGGCGATATGCCCGCTGAGATGTGCCCGGAAAATATGTGTATACTTGCGGAAGCGATGCGTCCAGAGCTCTGCAAACCGACTATAAGTCATGAATTCTAAAAAAAATTGTCACCGGCGCCGCAAGTTAGCAAATCTTGCACATTTGCCGGCGCTCTGCGGCAGGATAAAGCTGCAGAGTAGGAATTAAACCCGCTCATATTGGTCTTATCCCTGAACCCGGCCGTTTTTTGAACTTCGCCCCCGGCTCCTTTGTCTTATACTATATCCGGCCCGGGGACGGGTCGCCTAATATTCAATAGGCCATTTTGTGAAACACTTTATACGTAGGTACAAAGAAGACCTGCAGCAAACCTTCCGGCTCAGCATCCCGATCGTGGTCGCCCAGCTTGGCGTCACGCTGATGGGGGTAACGGACAACATGATCATCGGCAATATGCTGGGAGCTGTGCCCCTCGGCGGAGCGGGTATTGCCACCTCCGTCACTTTCCTGATCGGCAGCATCGGCATCGGGGGGCTCTCGATCGTATCGGCGCTCATTTCCAAAGCGAAAGGGGAAAACGATCCCGCCGAAATCAAGCGGCTCTACCTTGCCGGGCGGAAAGTGGCCTGGCTGCTTGGGGCGGTACTGGGCGTCATCAGCCTGCTGGCCGCCTGGCATTTCGATATTTTCGGTCAGACCGACGCCGTCGCTGAGATCGCCCGTCCTTTTATGGTAACCCTGACGATCTCCAACATCGCGCTGATGGTCTTTACCGCCACACGCCAGCTTTGTGATGGGCTGTCGAGGCCCAGGGTGACCATGCACATTACGATATCGGCGCTCGTCCTGAATGCGGCGCTCAACTACCTGCTGATCAAGCTGATCGGCGTGCAGGGATCGGCCCTGGCTACACTCATTGCGCGGGTGTATATGGCGCTGGCCATCTGGCTTTATGTCAGGAAAGACCCGTTTTTCCAGCCATATCTGCGGGCTGTCGCCGGCCGGTACGATATGAAAAAGCTGGTCGCGAAAATCCTGAAAATGGGCCTGCCGGGCGGATTCCAGTATTTCTTCGAAATAGCGGCCTTTGCGCTGGCCGTCGTCATGATCGGCTGGCTCGGCGAAATCCAGCTGGCGGCGCACCAGATCGCGATCAGCCTGGCTTCCACTACTTATATGATGGCTACGGGCATCGCGTCGGCCGGCAGCATCCGGGTGGCGCTGGCGCTGGGCAGGAAGCGCCTTCCCGAAATCCGGGAAGCGGCCACCGCCGCATTCACCCTGGTATCGGCTTTTATGGGACTTTGTTTCCTGCTGTTCCTGCTTGCAAACAGGTTTCTCGTAGGCCTCTATATCCAGGGAGATCCTGCCGTGGCTTCCACCGCCGTTGTCCTGGTCACCATTGCCGCCTTTTTCCAGCTCTCCGACGGTATACAGGTAGTCGCGCTGGGCGCGCTCCGCGGCGTATCGGACATAAACAAGCCTACCATGATCACCCTGTTTGCCTACTGGGGGCTCGCCCTCCCGGTCAGCTATCTGCTTGCCTTTCCGCTGAAGCTCGATGTAACCGGCATCTGGTACGGGCTGTCTGCCGGGCTGACGGTCTCCGCCGTATTGCTGACTTTCCGGTTTTACAGGAACTTAAAATATATTAAGTTTGACGCGCGTAGTACCGAATTAAGCTCCACCTCAAACCAAGGGTTATGAACACGCTGCCGGCCGTAGCGAACCGCATCCGAAATATCTTTTCCGACCGCTTCGGTCATTCTCCCCGCCTGTTCCGTTCACCGGGAAGGATCAACCTGATCGGCGAGCATACCGATTATAACGCCGGCTTCGTCCTGCCTGCCGGCATAGACAAAGCCGTATACTTTGCCATATCCCCGCGAAAAGACGACCGGGTGCTGCTGTATGCCGCTGACCTGGACAGGACCTGGGAATTTCAGAAGGATGACCTCTCTGCCCCGTCCGAAAAATGGGCGGTATACCAGCTGGGAATACTCGACCAGCTGAAAAAAAGAGGATTGGACTATGGAGGTTTCCAGGCGGTGTTCGGCGGCGACATTCCTGCTGGCGCCGGGATGTCTTCTTCGGCGGCGCTCGAATGCTGTCTCGCCTTTGCCCTGAGTGAGCTGTTCGGCTACGGGTTCGATAAAATGACCGTCGCCACGCTTTCGCAGCGCGCCGAAAACGAATATGTAGGGGTAAAATGCGGCATCATGGACCAGTTTGCTTCGGCATTTGCAGTGAAGGACAAGGTGATCCGGCTGGATTGCCGCTCCCTGGAACATGCCTATTTTCCCTTCCCGATGGATGTGTACTCCATTGCCCTTTGCGACACCGGTGTAAAGCACTCCCTCGCAGATTCAGCCTACAATACCCGGAGAAATGAATGCGAAAACGGGATCAGCGTCCTGCAAAGGCATTATCCCGGCCTGTCAAGCCTGCGGGAGTCCAGTCCTGAGCAGGTTTTGGCCCACCGGGAAGAGCTGGAAGACAACGTATACCTACGCTGTAAGTTCGTCACGGAAGAAATCAGGCGGGTAGAAGAGGCTTGCAGGCTTCTCCAGCGGGACGACCTGGCCGGGTTCGGGCAGAAAATGTACGATACGCACCACGGCCTTCAGCATGAATACGACGTGAGCTGCCCGGAGCTGGATTTCCTTGTGGCGCAGACCCTGGACATGCCGGGCGTCCCGGGCGCACGCATGATGGGCGGGGGCTTCGGCGGCTGCACCATTAACCTGGTGGCCAATTCTTTTCTCCCCGAATTCGAAACAAGGATGAAAAAAGCCTACCGCGAAAAATTCGGCCGTGACCTCCCGGTTTACAAAACCAGGATAGAAAACGGCACGGAAGAACTGAGCTAACCGGGCAGAAGCATTCAGCTTACCTCCTCCACCCTGCCTTCATTGAGCCGGATGAATTTCGTTACGCAGGAAGGAATTTCGTAGGTATAGTGGGACACGTAGATCAGTGTCCGCTCCCCGGAGGCACAAATGGCATCTACCACCGATTTGAAGCGCTCGGTAGCGGATACGTCCAGCCCCTGGCAGGGCTCGTCCAGGATGAGCAGCGGGGGATTTTTCACCAGGGCCCTGGCCAGGAACACCAGGCGCTGTTCTCCCCTGGACAGGTACCGGAGGTCTTTTTCGAGGAGCATCTCCACCTCCAGGATCCCCGCCACGAGCCGTACCCGTTCAACCTGCGCTTCGGTAAGCCGGGTAAAATATACGCCTGTTGCGTCGAAAAACCCCGAGGCTATGGCCTTAAAAACCGTTGTATTGACCGGGAAATACAGGTGAAGCTCCGGCGACACATGACCGATCCGGCGCTTGATATCCCAGATCGATTTGTTTCTGCCGCCCCGGAAAGCGCCGAAGATATCATAGTCATTCGCAAAACGCTGGGGATGATCGGCGGTCAGGATACTCAACAGGGTAGACTTCCCCGATCCGTTGGGACCGGACAACGCCCATTTTTCCCCTTTTGCGACCGACCAGCTCACTTTGTCCAGCACGGCGCGGCCGTCATAGACAACGCTGACGTTTCTCAGCCGGCATACATAGTCAAAATCTTCCGACCGGGGTTCGCCGAGGCGCCGGAGAAGATCCAGCGGCACGTCAGTCTTCCCGACCAGGTTACTTTTTTTCAGCCTGAAATCGCTTACGGTTCCCTGCCAGCCGACACGTCCCTTGTCGAGCTCGAGCACATGGGTAACAAACGGCGGGATATCGGCGGGAGACGTGGAAAGGATCACGCAGACGCCCCGGGCCGCCAACTCGCTGAGCGCGTGATTGAGCACTTCCCTCGATCGCACATCCAACCCGATGAAGGGGAAGTCGAGCAGGAGAATATCCGGGCTCCGGAACAGGGAAAGCGCCAGGAGCATACGGCGGGTCTCCCCGTTGGAAAGTGTAACAAAAGGATGATCCAGCAGGTGATGGAGCGCAAGCAAATCAGCGACGGATGTCAGCTGCTCTTCCGTCACCGATGAGGGAGGCAGCACCACCGAATCCTCCCGTACCGTACCCACTGGCTTGAGCCGGCCGGTAAGCACCTCCCTTACGGTCGGGGCGATTTCCGCATCCTGGGAATAATAGCGCTGCTGGTAGTACTGGGCGGAAGCCCGGATGATCCGGTTGAACGTGAAGTCGGAAGCCACAAATTCCACTACTCCTTTTTTAAGCAGCTTACCCCTGCTCAGCGCCCATTTCCCGGCAATGGTTTCCAGGAGGGTGGTTTTCCCGGAACCGTTTCCGCCTGTAACCATCCATTGCTCGCCCGCTCCCACCGTCCAGTCGATATCGTGAAGAACCGGCGTCTCAAATTTTCGTATGGTGGCATTGGCAAAAGACAGCGGCACCGTCTCCGGTGATTCGGTAACAGAATTTTCCACCGGCAGGCTATTTGCGGTACAGCACCTGGTTGACGGCTTCTACCGTACGTTTGATGCTGGGCAGAATTTCTTCAATCAACGTGGGCGCATAAGGCAGGGGTACATCCCTGCTGTTGACCCGGATCACCGGGGCATCCAGGTAATCGAAAGCATGACGCTGTATATGATAGGCTATCTCAGAGGAGATGGCGGCCAGGGGCCAGGCTTCCTCCACGATGACGAGGCGGTTGGTTTTCCTGACGGACTCCACGATGGCCTGGTAGTCGATCGGCCTCACGGTACGCAGGTCAATCAGCTCCGCATCGATCCCCTGCTTGGCCAATTCTTCGATAGCAGGATTCACTACCCTCGGTACCATTTTACCAAAGGAAACAATGGTGACGTCTTTGCCCTGCTTCCTGATATCCGCCTTACCGATCGGGATCAGGTATTCTTCCTCGGGAATCTCCATCTTGTCACCGTACATCAGCTCCGACTCCATGAAGATCACCGGGTTGTCGTCCCGGATCGACGATTTGAGCAATCCCTTGGCGTCATACGGGTTGGATGGAATTACCACCTTCAGACCGGGCGTATTGGCAAACCAATTCTCAAAGTTCTGAGAATGCTGCGCGCCCAGCTGACCGGCATTACCTGTCGGACCCCGGAAAACGATCGGCGCGGAATATTGCCCGCCTGACATCGACAGGATCTTGGCGGCGCCGTTGATGATCTGGTCGATGGCTACGAGCGAAAAGTTAAAGGTCATGAACTCGATGATCGGGCGGAGGCCATTGGTCGCGGCACCCACGCCGATGCCGGCAAAGCCCAGCTCGGCGATAGGCGTATCGATCACCCGGTCCGGTCCGAACTCAGCCAGCATGCCCTGGCTGGCTTTATAGGCGCCATTGTATTCTGCCACTTCTTCTCCCATGAGGAAGACGTTCTCGTCGCGACGCATTTCTTCTGACATCGCATCCTTGATGGCATCTCTGAACGCAGTTTCTTTCATTTGTTTATTTTTCTATTGATGTTTAAGGTCAAAATGGAATTGATCTGTGAATTCCCGCATCAAATTAATAGGGACAGATCGAATTCGCTTCAGGCTCATTTCATCTGTATAAAAAGTTCGAAAAGCTGAATGAGTTCTAAAGTTGGAACTATAGAACTAAAATAACTTTAGAACGATATAACACCAGGTTCAAAAGTCCGTCGTCTGTTGATCGCCTGTTTGTATGTGCATTCGCTTAGGCTCATTTCATTCGAAAATAATCACGGGCATTACCCAATGGTTTGATGAAGTGGTAAAATTAGACAACGCGGCTCAAATCTCAAACAGGTTCGTCAATTAAACGGCCTTCTCCGGGCTGCCGCGGTTCAGGTATTCTCCTATATCGCAGATCACCTACGGTGTAAGACCGGGTTTGTTTGCGTCTCCGCCGTATTACTTTATGCGTGAAGGCCCAAAAAAGAAAAATGGGTACACATGGCCGGGAACGTGGGTAGAAAACGCGATTTTTGACCCACGTCAAAATAACGTGGGTCAAAAATCGCAAAAATGACTCACGTTAATAAAGAAATAGGTCTAAATTTGGGAAAATGACCTGCGACGACTATGAACTACATGGCTCCGCCCAAACTGCCGCTGGATATAGAGACAGAAACCAAAACAGTTCTTAAAAAGCTGAGTTCCGTTCGTGCAGCATTAGCCGGATTAAATGGAATTGCAGAAAGTATACCCAATGAACGTATTATCATCAACACGCTCGCTCTGCAGGAAGCCAAAGATAGTTCCGCGATAGAAAATATTGTGACCACCCATGATGAATTATATAGCAGTGACAGTCAAACCCGTCATTTTGCAAGCCTGGCAGCTAAAGAAGTACATAATTACGCACATGCACTTCTGGAAGGATATCAACAGGTAAAGCAAAGCGGCCTGCTGACCAGCAACAACATTATTGCCCTGCAAGCCTTACTTGAGGAAAACGACGCCGGCTTCAGAAAAGTCCCGGGCACAGTGCTGAAAAATGAACAGACAGGTGAGGTCGTTTATATGCCCCCTCAGGATTATGATAGCATCGTCCAGCTAATGAGCAATCTGGAGAGTTTCATGAATAATGATTCCCTCTCAGATATAGATCCCGTGATTAAGATGGCCATCATTCATCATCAGTTTGAAAGTATTCACCCGTTTTACGATGGCAACGGACGGACGGGTAGGATTGTCAATATATTATACCTGGTAAAGGAAGGCTTGCTCAAACTGCCCATTCTGTACTTAAGTCGCTTTATTAACCAAAACAAAGCAGCTTACTATAACCTGCTACAGGAAACGCGGCAAAGCGGCCAATGGGAACCCTGGATTTTGTACATCCTTGAGGCTGTCGAACAAACCGCTTTGCAGACATCTGATATGGTTAGGAATATCAAGGCGCTGATGACGAGACACAAACAAAAAATCAGGGCTGAACTTCCGAAGGTATATAGCCAGGACCTGATTAACAGTCTATTCAGACATCCTTATACTAAAATAGAATTTGTGAAAGCCGATCTAAACGTGGCTCGTAAGACCGCCGCACGATATCTGGACCTGCTTTGTGATATCGGTCTTCTGCATAAGAAGAAGCTCGGCAAAGAAAATTACTATTTTAATGATGATCTGATTTCGCTACTGGTAAATGTCGGAAGCCTGAAAAAGCAGGAAGAAGACACAATAGCAATCAAAACAATACACCAGTAATTTCTAACTCCGCGCACGCAGCCGCTATGGTCATTTCCGGATATTTTCCTGCTGTATATCGCAGATCACCTACGGTGTAAGACCGGGTTTGTTTGCGTCTCCGCCGTATCGCTTTATGCGTGAAGGCCAAAAAAGAAAATATGGGTACACATGGCCGGGAACGTGGGTCAAAAATCGAAAAAATGACTCACGTTGGGGATTACTTCAGGTAAAACCTATCGCCTATGTTTTTCAGACCCTGATCAAAATTCCCCGCTTTCCGGGGTCTAAATATTAAACCAGAAGGAAATTTTCACTGCAAAGCGGGTGGCTCCGGGCGTTTCCCTGTATGTGACCCTGTGCAGCGCATCCACCCGCATCACCCTGAAAATATTGTTGATGCCGTAGCCCAGCTCGAGATAAGGCACTCCCGTCAGGGTCCCGAATGCCTCGAGGGGCCGGCCTTCCGCATCTTCCTGCGGGACAATGGAAAGATTGGCCCGGCTGACCTCACCATAATACAGGCGGCCCGACGCCAGCAGCCGCCATTTCAGCTTCCTGATGCCCGGCAGCCGGTTGAAAACAAACCCGTTGTCGTCATGCTCCACCCGGAGCGAGGCGTACCTGTCGCTGGCGAATTCGAAATACTGCATCATGTTGAAGGCATTGTCTACGTAAAAAAGTGACTGGTTGCCCAGCGGGATGTACAGCAGCGGGTACGGCAGCGTAGACGGGATATAGCCGAGCGTTGCGTTGTAAAAGGTCCGGCCGAGCACGCCGGTCCGGAAGCTCTGCTTGATGTTCAGGGAAAATTTATGGTAACCGAAATCCCCGCCGAGGAAATTGTGAAGGCCCAGGACGTAACGGAAGGTGACCACCGGTGCATTGCCGTTGCCGATGCTGATGCGTTCGTTGTCGTTCTGCAGGAACATTTCCTTCCGGGCCAGGCGCGTTTCAAATTCCAGCTCCGAAACATTGAAGCTGCTCTTCAGGGGAGAGTCGGCCGCCAGCGCCGGCTGTGTCCGGTAGGCAAAGGGGAACAGCGGCTCGAAGCTCCGGCGATGCAGGCTTACCTGGTGGGTCAGCCCCTTGGTAACTTCCCGCTTAAAATACAGCGTCAGGTCATCCTGGTAATAGCCCCTCCGGAAGTTGCCGAATCGTGAGAACGCGCTGAAAAATTTGCTGGCGGCCAGCATCTCCCTGCTAAGCCCCAGCCGTTCTACGTCCTTCGTGTAGGAGATACCCGCCATCGTCCAGGGCTTGCGTGAAAATATATGGCTCACCTCCCCGCTGTACTTAAACGCCTTATCCCTGGTTCCGTAGGCCCCGTAAGCGCTGACCACCCACTTCCTGCTGAACTCCGTATCGGTCCTGAACCCCAGCCTGAACCGGTGCCCTTCCACGTTGTTGTAAGCATAGGCCATCAGATTGGGGCCGATATCGATGTTCCAGGGATTGATCTTTTTGTAACCGTTTACCAGGCCGTTGAGCAGCCCCGTATAAGTACGGATCACCGGCAGCGTCTTTAAGGAATCGATCACGCCGAAGCTCAGCTGTTCCGCCGGTGAAAGTACCTCCGGCCGCCGGTCTTTCCAATAAGCCTCGTTGTGATCCCGGTAATCCTCGCTCAGCTCGATATCGGTATTGTAAAATTTCGCATCCAGCGGCTGGTTCAGGACAAAATCACGGTTGTGGGCATAAAACTTAACGAGCATCCCCGCAGATCTCGACGTGACTTCCACCGCGTCAATGATGACGCGTGTTTTTACCGGCAGGTAAACCGAATCATCCGGGGCGGCTTCATACGACTGCTGTATTTTGAGCTTTTCGATAAAATTGATGTTTGCCCGCCGGTCGATGGCAGCATCGATGCTGGTGAGCGCAAATGTCTCCCCATCCACCCAGAACGAGCCCGTAAACGCCAGGTCCTTCTCCGTCCTGGGCTCAAACTCGATCAGGTAATCGTGGCTGGTCCCGTTGCTGACGCTGTCTGCCAGGTAATACGTGTAATAAAGGTTCCAGTTTTCCGAAACAGGCGATATAAAATCCCTTTCCAGGATATTGAGCCAGTTGTTGTAAAAATTATATTGCTGGAAAGAAGAGCCGATGAGCTGAGACGCCAGGCTGCCGTCCGAGATCCCGATCCCGGAGATCTTGGTTTTCCGGATCACCTCCTTCTTTTTCTTCGGGTTGAGCCGCCCGTATACATCCGATACGGATTCTGAAATAAAGATCGGGATAATCGTCTGCCCGTCTTCCCCGCGGATGGCGTCGTATTTTTCGACGAGCCCGGTCATCTTTTTTACCGTCCGGCTTTGCCTGAAACGATCCGATATTTTGTCCACATCGATCTGGACTTTGGTATAGCTCTGGTACTGGTAGGCGCCCAGCCGCGTATAGTCATTGCGCAGGCGATTTCCGATAACCTTCCGGATGATCTTCCAGGCGGGGTTTTCCCCTGAATACACCACTACCTCCCGAAGCTGGAGCTCCGCAGGCGAAATCTGGAAATCGATCGCCTGTGTGGCCTGCCCGGGGTCGATTTTTTTCGACCGGGGAATATAGCCGATGCAGGTTACCGTAAGGGAGTCGGCGGCCGGGGCCACTTTCAGCTGGTAATTCCCTTCAAAATCCGTGGATGTGCCGGAGGCGGTACCTCTCACTCCCACAGCAGCGAAAGGAACAGGCTCCCCTGTTGTCGCATCCGTCACCTTGCCTTTCACCAGAATGCCTCCCTGTCCCATGGCTGCAGACAGCTGCACAAGGAAGACAAACCAAAATACCGTAACCTTCATGTGTTACCTTTAAATGATGTATTTAAAAACGCAAAAAACCGGCTGCTATTCTCTTTTCAGCTCGATATTGTAGGACACATCAGGCTGGGGACGGATCAGGTGTACGTCCAGGACGGCTTTGGGCCGGGCGAGATATTCCCGGATCAGCGTGCGGAACGAATAGATTTTGGGAACATCCTGGGCCGCGAAGGAGATGGCGTCTATGTTGTTGTGCCGTGCAATGTAGAGCGCCCTTACATTGTGAAAATCCTGCGAAATAATAGTGATGTGGTTCTGCTTGAATACCTCCTTACACCTGACGACCGAGTCAAATGTCCTGAGGCCCGAATAGTCGAGTATCATGGCACTTTCCGGCACTCCAAGCCTGAGGAGCGCCTGTTTCATGTCCTGGGGTTCGTTGTAGTACGGCGAATCGTTGTTGCCGCTGAGTATCATCCACTTGATCTTTCCCTCTTTGAACAGCCTGGCAGCGGCTTCCATCCGGTAACGGAAATAGAGGTTCTCTCCCCCTCCTTCCAGGCTCTTGCTCGTCCCGAGCACCAGCCCCGCCTCGTTGGACGGCAGCTTGCTTACTTCAAAATAGGCAAAAGGGCGCGCGCTCCGGACGACTATATAGTTACAGAACAGGATGAAAAACAAGGATACGAAAAGAAGGATCAGCCCGCCCCTGACAAGCGGCTTAAGCCGGCGGAAGTCTCCCTGCAGCCTCTGCAGCCTGCCGGTACGACGCTTCCCTGATTTGGATGACCTCACCATCTTGTATTATGACCCGCTTTAAGCGCGTTCTCCCTAGCATCTATCCGAAAAGCCCCAGCTGACTTCCACCCGGACCTCCCGTATCTGATTTCTTTTGCTCCGCTTCTCCGTCCCCGCTCTCCTTCGTTTCCTCCGCAGCCGGAACCTCCGGCTCCTGCGGCGTTTCCTCCGGTGCATCCACGGTATTCTCTGCTTCAATATACGACATTTCCTCTTCTTCCGCTTCCGGCAGGGGCGACAGCCATTTCATGTCCTTAACTTTATCGGCGGTCACCCGGTTGCCTATCGCCCGCCACCCACGGATATCCACCAGGTTTTCGGCCTGCATTTCCTGTTTTTCGGTTTCCTTTCCTGATTTCTGAAGGGTCAGCTCCAGCACCGGGCGCCTGTCGAGGCTGGCCAGCGCCAGCCGGCTTCCCCTGGCATCGCTGATAAACAGGAATTTCTTATCGACTTTGGACGTCTCGATCGTAAACCGCTTGATATAGTACTGCTTCTGCCCCCCGTCCCAGTAGATGGCTGTAACCGGCCGCTTCGGATCGAATTTGCGCAGCTCAATGATGTCGTTGGGTTCAAAGTGGTTGGTCAGGTCAAAATTGGTCAGCTCGTAGGTCCCGTCTTTATAAATCACGATGATCAGGTCGGAAGCCTCGAAATTACCCAGGAGCCTGCCTCTTTCGTCCCTGTGCAGGCGCCCGATCACCGGGGCATACCCGATGTCCACGCCCCCGAGCGGCGAAACGCCCGCCTGTGTCAGCGAAAGCTTCCTGACCGGGTACTTGGTCAGGATGTTCCCCATCGCATTCCGGTTTTTGATGGCAATGGAGGCAAAATTGAAGTCAAACTGCTTCACCTTCGCGCTGCACTGGGCCGTCAGGTTGACCGTGATGATCTCCGCCTCCCCGTTGTCATTGGAGGTAAAATAGCTCACTTTGGAGCGGGGCGTCCCCTGCGTGATGTCGTACTCGCGGTCGCGGGTGACGGCGGTTACCTGGAACCGCTTTATATAGGAAATGCCGGATTTGCCGTCCAGGTATACCACGTTGTAGACCTTTCTTTCGTCGTTCTTCAAAAAGACCGCACAATGGAGGATGTCCTTCCCGACGAACACCTTGTCCTGGATTTTGGTAACCAGGCACTTGCCGTCCCTCCGGAAGACGATCACGTCGTCCAGGTCCGAGCAGTCCATGACGTATTCGTCTCTTTTCAGACCGTAGCCGATAAAGCCGTCTTCCCGGTTGACATAGAGCTTCTGGTTGTTTGCCGCCACGACATTGGCCGAAATCTGGTTGAACATCCGGATTTCGGTCCTCCTCTCCCTTCCCTTCCCGAATTTTTTGAGCAGGTCCTTGAAATAGTCGATCGCATAGGCTACCAGGCTGGCCAGGTGGCTCTCCGTTTCAGCCAGCTCACCCTCCCATTTTTTCATGAGCTCGTCCGCTTTGAAAGCATCAAAGCGGGATATTCTTTTGATCCGGATCTCCGTCAGGCTGACGATGTCTTCTTCGGTGATTTCCCGGTAAAAGGAAGATTTATAAGGCTCCAGCCCCCGGTCGATGGTCTGTATGACCGCCTCGAAGGTTTCGCACTCCTCGATGTCCCGGTAGATCCGGTTCTCAATAAAGATCTTCTCCAGCGAGCCGTACAGGATCTTTTCCAGCAGCTCCCCTTTCCGGATTTCCAGCTCGCGGCGGAGCAGCTCTACCGTCTGCCGGGTAGCATCCCGGAGGATCTCGCTTACGGTGGTGAAATGGGGCGTGTCCCCGATAATCACGCAGGCATTGGGCGATATGGACACCTCGCACTCCGTAAAGGCATAGAGCGCATCCATGGTAATGTCCGGGGAGACCCCTGCCGCCAGGTGAATCTGTATCTCTACGTCGGCGGCGGTATTGTCCACCACCTTTTTGATTTTTATTTTTCCGCTGTCGTTGGCCTTGATGATCGAGTCGATCAGCGAGGTAGTCGTCACCCCGTAAGGAATGTCCCGGATGATCAGCATTTTCTTGTCTTCCTCCTCGATCCTGGCCCTTACCCGGACCTTCCCTCCCCGGTGCCCGTCGTTGTAATTGCCGGCATCAATCAGTCCGCCGGTCTGAAAATCGGGGTACAGGGAAACCTGCTTACCCCTGAGCACGTCGATGGACGCCTCGATCAGCTCACAGAAATTGTGCGGCAGGATCTTGGTGGAAAGCCCGACGGCGATCCCCTCTACTCCCATCGCCAGCAGCAGGGGAAACTTCACCGGCAAGGTAACCGGCTCCCGTTTGCGCCCGTCGTAAGAAAGCTGCCATTCGGTCGTGTCGTCGTTGAACACAACCTCCTTCCCGAATCTCGAAAGCCTTACCTCGATATACCTGGGAGCCGCCGCGCTGTCGCCCGTCCGGATGTCTCCCCAGTTGCCCTGGGTGTCCAGCAGGAGATCCTTCTGCCCGAGATTTACGATGGCGTCATTGATGGAGGCGTCCCCGTGGGGGTGGTACTGCATTGTCGCGCCGATCACGTTGGCCACCTTGTTGAACCGGCCGTCATCCATCTCGTTGAGCGCATGCATGATCCGCCGCTGGACCGGCTTAAAGCCATCCTCGATCGCCGGCACCGCACGCTCCAGGATTACATAGGAGGCATACTCAAGAAACCAATTTTCATACAGGCCCGAAACCGCGACCCTTTCATGCAATTCGTTGTCTTCGTTGGATTGAGTGTCTTTATTTTCGTCCATTTATCGGGAGGAAACTATTTTCGGTGTGGCCGGGAAATGGCCTTTATAGCTACGTCTGAATAAGTCTCAGGATTGTAAAATTAACTTTTTTTTAGGAAAATGCGCAATGGCAAAAGGAAAAGGAAGCCTCACCCTGCAAGCACTTCATTCAGCTCGCTGATCATCATTGCCGTGGCCCCCCACACCATCTGGTTTTGTATCAGGTAATGCGGCGCGCGTACTTTCATGCCCCGTACATCGATCACCGCTTCACTGATCACGGACGGATCCGTGATTTCGTCCAGGGAAAACTCAAAAATACCGGCCACCTCTCTCGGGTCGGGGCAGAATGCGGGCGGATAAGACAGCGCCGCTACAACGGGCTGCACCAGCAGGTTGCTGGGCGGGACATAAAGCCGGGTCAGCGGCCCCAGCACTTCCACATCGTCCGGCCGGAGCCCGATCTCTTCCCGGGCCTCGCGGAGCGCAGTGCGTACCAGGCTCTCATCCTCCGGCTCGTAGCGCCCGCCCGGGAAGGCCATCTGGCCCGAATGCACCCCGTCATAAACCGGGCGGAGGATCAGGGGAACGAAAACCCGGCCGTCTCTCGGGTAAAACAAAATCAAAACCGCGCTCTGCCTGGTTTTTTCATCCGGCTGCAGCGCCGGCTTCAGCCTGCTTGCAGCCGCCATCCGGTTCTGCACCGGCGCTCCCGGCAGGGGATGCCGGAGCTTCTCCTTCAAGCTTTCGGTAAACCCGGAAAATGTACCTGAGAACATGGCCGATACCTGTGTGATTTGCTTTACAAGTTAGCCCTAAAATCGCCCGGATCAAAATCCCTGTTGGACGGCCACCCTGAAAAAGTTATATTTAGGACGGAAACAGAACGAAACATAAAACAGAGATATGCCTGCTGCCGGGCCGCCTGTAATAAAATACCCCGAATCCCGGAAAACAGATCATGCCGACCATTATCACGGCCTGACCGTAGCTGATCCCTACCGCTGGCTGGAAGACGACCGGTCGGCAGAAACAATGGAATGGGTAAAAAACAAAATGAAGTAACTTTCGGGTACCTGGATAAAATATCATTCCGGAAGAAGATCCAGTCGGATCTCGAAGCCGCCTTCAACTACCCGAAGTACTCGGCGTTCAGTCTTTCAAAAGACGGGGCTTACGCGGTAGTCGGGCTGTCGAAAGGCGGATCGGGCTGGCAGGAATACCCCTCGACCATTTTCCGCTACGACATCACCGGCGGGACCAGCACTGTATTCGACTGGAGCGGAAATAATACCTGTAACAGAATATAATTTCGCAATATTGAAAAATACAATTGCAAAACGAGGATTCATCGCCTTTTGTTTTAATATAGTTCGAACACTATCCTTTAAAGACAAAAATTCAGAATAATATTCGGAAAGCCGCCCTATTCACCGTATAGCTTTTTTGCAGCTGCTTCATACTTGTCTCCCGGCGTCCATTTCGGCGGCACTGCACGGTTTGCAATGAGGCGGGCTGCATATATGTAGGCCTGGCAGAACTTCTGCAGGTAATCGAAATCCACTGTTTCGGGATTGTCGGCCGCCTGGTGATAGGTTTTCATCAGCGCCTCGTCGAAATCGCGGAATCCAGGCGAAAACGTAGGAGCAGGGATGCCTTTCGCGGCAAAGTTGACATTATCTGAGCGGTCGAAAAGGTTTTGCTCGGGAGCCGGATCACCCACGACGCCCAGCCCGAATTTCGTTGCCGCCGTTTCTATCTCCCTGCGCGCGCCGGTCCTTTCCAGCCCCAGCACGGAAATCAGGCTTACATCGTTATAGCCGGCTCCGTCATTGTTAAAGTTAAAGATACACTTATTGAGCGGCAGGAGCGGATGCTCTGCATAGTACCGGCTTCCCAGGAGCCCCAGCTCCTCCCCGGTGAAGGCTATAAACAATACGGACCGCTTCGGCTTCAGGGAAGCAAACGACTGTGCGGCAGACAACAGGGCTACCGTCCCGAAGGCATTGTCACGGGCCCCGTTAAAAATACTGTCCTCCGCCGTGTAAGGCTGGCCTCCCTGTTTCCCGACTCCGATGTGGTCGTAATGCGCGCTGAGGAGGATGTATTCGTTTTTAAGCTTGGGGTCCGACCCTTCCAGGTAAGCGATCACGTTGCTGCTGGTGACTTTTCCGCTGGCCCGGCCTGCCGAAAACAACGCTGCCGAAGACACGCCCCGCAGGCTCCGCGTGATGGACGGCTCTTTCCCGTTTACCCAGAGGTGCGGCAGCTCCGGATCATTTGCCCCGTTCCCGGCCAGGTTGAGCCGCTCCCCACCCATAAAGTTTGCAATGAGGTTCCAGGGAGCGGTTGAGCTGAAAAGCTCTACCAGGGCCACAGCACCCTTTTCGCCGGCGATTTTCCTTTTTACAGCCCCGGCAGCAATGGCTTCACGCGGGGTCTGTGATTCGGGGAACCCGCTTTGCACCAGCACGATCTTCCCTTTCGCATCGATTCCTTTGTAGTCATCCCAGCCTTTTGCAGAATCCTCCAGGCCGTACCCGGCGAAGACCATTTCGGCAGTACCCCGGAAAGGCTTGCCGGAAAGCACCACGAGGTCCTTCCCGTTGGCAAGCGTGTCGGCGCCCGCAACGAGGTACCCGTCGGCAGCGCCGGCCACCTTTTCGAACGATATGTACTGAAAATAATCCGCCTGGCCGGGCACCGGGTGTATGCCGAGGCCCCTGAATTGCTCGGCAATGTACCTGGCGGCTACTTTGTTTCCCTGTTCGCCGGTTCTCCTGCCCTGCAGCTCGTCAGAAGCGAGGAACCTGAGCCGGGCTTCTACCGTCGCCTTCGACAAGCTGAACTCGGGGTACGGCACCTTCTGTGCCGGCGCAGGTGTCGCCGCCAGCATACCGGACACCAGGAGACCTGTAAAAACAGCTTTCATTTCCATCTGTATGAAATAAAGAGTTAAAGGAGTTCTGAAGTTCAACTATAGAACCAAAATAACTTTCGAACTATAAAACAACTGTCATTTTTAATGAAATTCCCGTAAGCCATAACACACACAAACCGCCAATGGGCCGGGACGCATAACCAGGCAGGTCAATACGTAATCGTAGACGATGTGCTGAAGTGCTTTTTCCGGGTGCCGGCCAGGTCCTGGTAACCCGAAATCTCGTAAGCCTTTATCCGCCAGACAGTACCTACGTTTCCGCATTCCATACGCAGGTCTTTGGCCGATTCATAAAGCTTATTGTCCGTCCGGACTCTTGCCTCCACGAGCAAAGGCTTGGATGTCAGCGAATCCAGCTCGATTTTCAGGTATTCCACGGAAAGCTGCGCGCCGTCTTTCGGACGGTACTCGTAGGTTCGGCCTTCCCTGACCATTTCGTATTCACCGGCCACCGCCGGCTTGTTCAGATCTGCCCGGGCAAACAGCTCCAATTCCTTTTCCCAGTCTATGTCGGCGCCCATGTACTGGTCCTTGTTGCCGTCTATGCGCATCCGTTTGAATACCATGGGATGCAGCGCAGTCAATAGCTCCGTCTGCTCCTCCACAAACCCCCGGAGATCATAAAAGCCGTTAGCTGCAGCTTCCTTCTGCTCCGAAGAGGAGCCGCAGGCGATCGCCGAAGCCATCAGCACCAATAAAAATAATCCCTTTACGGGCCTAAGCAAACCAGGACACTTCAACATACGGAGTTACCGATAATTCCACAATTAAGTTAAAGGAGGCTGCCTTCCGTCATTTCAGAAGGCTTGTCGATTCCCATCAGCTCCAGTATGGTGGGCGCTACATTAGAAAGCTTTCCCGGTTTCAGTTCCTTTTTAAAGGACGGGTCCACGAGGATAACCGGCACCAGGTTCAGCGAATGCTGCGTGTTGGGTGTGCCATCGTCGTTGATCATATAATCGGAGTTTCCGTGATCGGCCAGGATCAGGGAAATATAGCCATGTGCCAGCCCGGTGGTTACGACTTCCGCCACCATCGCATCGACGGTTTCCGCCGCTTTAACCGCGGCATCGAAAACACCGGTATGGCCGACCATATCCGTATTTGCAAAATTGAGGCAGACAAAATCCGTCTCTTCCTTTTCCAGCTCCGGCACGATCGCGCGGCAGATATCATGGGCCGACATCTCCGGCTTAAGGTCATAGGTGGCCACCTTCGGCGACGGGCACAGCAAGCGTTTTTCTCCCTCGAAAGGCGCCTCGCGGCCCCCGGAAAAGAAGAAGGTGACATGCGGGTATTTCTCTGTCTCGGCTATCCGGATCTGCTTCTTACCGGTTCTGGAAAGCACCTCTCCGAGCGTATTGTTCAGGTTGTCCTTGTCGAAAATCACCCGGACTCCCTGGAAAGACTCATCGTAATTGGTCAGCGTGATGTAATACAGGTCGAGCTTGTGCATGTTCTGCTCCGGGAAATTCTGCTGCGTAAGCGCCTCCGTGATCTCCCGGCCCCTGTCCGTACGAAAGTTGAAGCACAGCACGACGTCCCCGTCTTTTATCGTTGCAAGCGGCTGCCCGGCTTCGTCCGTGACGACGATGGGCTTGATAAATTCGTCGGTCGCCCCTTCCTCATAGGAATGCCGTATGGCTGTGGAAAGCTGCCCGGGCGTCACCCGTTGTCCCTCGCCGTGAACCATGGCATCGTATGCCAGCTTGATCCTTTCCCAGCGCGAATCCCGGTCCATTGCATAATACCTCCCGGTAACGGAGGCTATTTTGCCGGTCGTCCGGTCCAGGTGCTGCTGCAAGTCCTCCAGCAGGCCTATACCGCTCTTCGGATCACAGTCGCGCCCGTCGGTAAAGGCATGCACAAAAACCTCGTGCAGCCCGAAGTCAGCGGCGATGCCGGTCAGTCCCTTCAGGTGGCGGATGTGTGAATGCACGCCGCCGTCGGAGGTCAGCCCGATAAAATGGACGGCCTTTCCGCGGGCCTTCGCATAAGTCAGCGCATCCCTAAGGACCTGTTCCCCGGCCAGCGTTCCTTCCGTAACCGCCTTGTTGATTTTGACCAGGTCCTGGTACACCACCCGGCCGGCGCCCAGGTTGGTATGACCTACTTCGGAGTTGCCCATCTGGCCGTCCGGGAGGCCTACCGCCAGGCCGGAGGCCTCGAGGGTGCTGTGGGGATAATTTTGCAGCAGGCTGTCAAAAAACGGCGTTTTTGCGGCCAGGATCGCCGAGCGGTCTTCCTCACCGTTCCGGGCGATCCCCCACCCGTCCATGATAATCAGTATTACTTTCTTTTTCAAAGCCGTAAGTTTAATTTGTGACTAACCCCCGCACAGGAATCCCCGGCGCTGCATCATTTTATGAGGTGCCGGTTAATATCCTGCCTGATCTTCCAGGAGCCTGCCGTTTTCGTCGACAAGCACATATACTTCCTCGCCCGGCTTCCGCATCAGGAATTTTTCCCGGGCCCATTTCTCGATCAGCTTCCTGTTGCCGAACACCTCGTTTCTCTCCCGCTTCACCTCCTCGATCTTCTTCAGGTAATATTTTTTTTCATTTTCCAGCTCGACCCTTTTCGTATGATAAGACCAGACACTTCTCAGGTTGTTGTTGTCGATGAAGGCCACCCAGGCAAACCATACCAGGAAAGAGACGACGTAAAAATTACGCCCCCTGGCCAGCCACCGAAAAATGAACGACTCATTCATAAACAAAACAGCAGGGAAGTGTAGCTGCGTACGCTCCCCTGCTTCTCAAAAGTTGATCAGAACTTAAGTCCGGGGAAATACGCGGTTTCACCCAGCTCTTCCTCGATACGGAGCAGCTGGTTATATTTTGCCATACGGTCGGAACGGGAGGCAGATCCGGTTTTGATCTGTCCGGTGTTCAGTGCTACGGCGAGGTCCGCGATCGTTGCGTCCTCCGTTTCACCCGACCTGTGCGACATGATGTTTTTGTAACTGTGGCGTTTTGCCAGGTTGACCGTGCTGATCGTTTCGGTCAGCGAGCCGATCTGGTTTACTTTTACCAACACGGCATTGGCAACGCCCTCCTCGATGCCGCGCTCCAGGCGCTTCACATTGGTCACGAAGAGATCGTCACCCACCAGCTGCACTTTTTTGCCGATGGCATCCGTGATCAGCTTCCAGCCGGCCCAGTCGTCCTCGGCAAACCCATCCTCGATCGACACGATCGGGTATTTGTTGACCCACTCCGTCCAGTAAGCCGAAAGCTCCCCGGAAGAAAGCTTCCTGCCGTCCGATTTTTTGAAATGATACACGCCGTCCTCATAAAATTCGGAGCTGGCGGCATCCAGCGCGATGAAGATTTCTTCACCCGGCCTGTAGCCCGCCTTCTCGATGGCCTGCAGGACCACCTCGATCGCCTCCTCGTTGGATTTGATGTTGGGGGCAAAGCCGCCTTCATCTCCCACATTGGTAGAATATCCCTTGCTTTTCAACACTTTTTTCAGCGCATGAAAAACTTCCACGCCCATTCTCAGCGATTGGGAGAAGGTATCCGCCTTGGCGGGCACGATCATAAATTCCTGGAAGTCGATGGAATTGTCGGCGTGGCTTCCCCCGTTTAAGATGTTCATCAGCGGGACCGGCAATGTATTGGCGCTGGTTCCCCCTTCAGAACGGTAGAGCGGAAGGCCTGCTTCCTGGGCAGCCGCCTTCGCCACCGCCAGCGACACGCCCAGGATGGCATTGGCGCCCAGCTTTCCTTTATTGGGCGTACCGTCCAGGTCAAGCAATATGTTGTCGATCAGGTTCTGTTCGAAAGCCGAAATCCCGATCAGCTCGGGATAGATAATCTCATTCACATTTTCCACCGCTTTCAGCACTCCCTTCCCTACATATACCTTTTCGTCGTCATCACGAAGCTCCCCC
>JBEBSO010000001.1:0-27067 GCA_040394275.1 Telluribacter sp. | reverse complement strand
GACAGGGTTATATTTTTCCTAAAAATAATACGGTTTTTGTAAAACCGGGACAGGTTAAAAGAAAAATTTAATCCCGGGGTCTGCCGGATAAAATCACCCGCGACGAAAATCACTGCCGATTTTCTCCCGAAGACAACAAAAAAACGACGGAGCTATACAAAACTTTCCTAACTTGACGGAAAAGGAAAAGGCTTCAAAATAAAGTACCCGGTGACCGAAAAGAACCATACAGACCTGCCTGGCCTCCGCCCGGGAAGGACATTGAAAATCTTCCTTATTTTCCTGAAAATAGGTGTTTTTACGATCGGCGGCGGCCATGCGGTCATCCCCCTGATCGAGCGGGACATCGTGAACAGAAACTGGCTTTCCAGAAACGAGTTTTACGAGCTCATCGCGATGACCGAGTCGCTCCCGGGCGTATTCGCCACCAATATCGCCGCTTTCGTGGGCTACAAAGTAAACGGGCTGAAAGGGGGTATCCTGGCAGCCCTGGGAACCATCATCGCGCCCTTTTGCATCATCCTCCTGCTCGCCCTGTTCTTTACCAGGCTCCAGGAAAACATCTGGGTCGCCAAAGCGTTCAAAGCCTTGCGCCCGGCGGCAGTTGCCCTGATCGTGGCCCCCTGCTTCTCTATGGCCCGGGCCAGCAAGCTCACCCTGAAAACCGCCATATTCCCCGCCATGGCGCTTGTACTGATGATCGTGTTCAAGGTATCGCCCGTATGGATCGTCATTCTGGGTTGTTGCGGCGGGCTCCTGTATTCATTCCGGCTGCGAACATGATATTTTTAAAATTATTCTGGGTGTTCCTAAAGATCGGCCTTTTCGGTTTCGGGGGAGGTTATGCCATGCTCTCCCTTATACAGGACGAAGTGGTGACGCAAAACCGTTGGATGACCAACAAGGAATTTACGGACCTGGTGGCCATTTCCCAAACCACTCCCGGACCCATCGGCATCAACACGGCTACCTATGCCGGTTTCAGCGCTGTGCGGAACGCAGGATATTCTCCTGTTGTTTCCATGTTCGGATCAGTGATGGCCACGCTCACGGTTTGCCTTCCCGCTTTTTTGCTGATAGTCTTCATTTCGTATTCCTATGCACGATTCCGGAGCAATTTATATTTCAACGCCATCCTCAGCGGCATCCGCCCGCTGGGCATTGCCCTGATGGGGTTTGCCGCCTATTCCCTGATGACGCCCGAGAATTTTACGGACGATTTAAGCCCCTTGTTTTTTCTCGGGACGCTTTTTTTGGCCGTACGCTTCCGGCTCCACCCGGTCCTGCTGATCTTTGGCGTTGCTTTGCTCGGAATTCTGGTATATTGAAAATCAGCCTGACAATTTGACCCGGCCAGCCTTTTCCGGCGGCAAGTATATCACCCGCATCCAGAAACATGACCATCCCGATCAAAACCATACTTCCGGTTGCTCTGACCATCCTCTACCTGGCAGGGCTTTTACTGGCCGGACAATGGAGCAAAAGCTTCAGCTTCGCCGTCAGCGGCAACAGGTATGTTTCAGAACAGTTCAGCTACCAGGCGTTGCTGCTGCTTTTCACGGCCGTTTCCCTGTGCACCACTTACCTGCTGAACAGAAGAAATTTTGCCACCTATTTTTCCTTCGGCAGCATTTCGGCACCCGGGCAGGAGCTAAAATTGTTCGGCATCAGGGAGGGCGACACCTGGGTGAAAACAGGGCTGTCGCTCTGCGTGGTCATTAGCCTGGCAACGGCGGCATTTCTTTATTTTCAGCTCAGCCAGGTGAACCCCGGCCGGATAAATTTACAAAACGGGATAGGCTGGATCCTGCTGTTTTCGCTGACAAATTCCTTCGGCGAAGAAATGATCTGCAGGCTGGGAATCGTGTCGCCTTTAAGCGGCCAGCTTCCACCCACCACCATCTTCTTTATTTCGGCTATATTATTCGGCCTGCCCCATTTTGCGGGAATGCCCAACGGTATCATCGGCGTAACCATGGCGGGAGTCCTGGGCTTTGTACTGGCCAAATCAATGTATGAGACCAAAGGCTTTTTCTGGGCCTGGACCATTCACTTCCTGCAGGATGTCCTGATAATCGGAACGTTATACCTCATGAGCAGCGCTACCTGCTGCTGATGAAGGAACCTGAACACCATATGGCGAAGCGGAAGCAGAGAATGCGTATCAATTCCCGCGGAAATTTGTGACACCAAAAAGTTGTATATACATTCGCAACCTATTGGTGTCACAAATACGGAGAAGCCGCGCTCTTCCTGGACGATTCTTTTCTCGGAAGAAAACGGCCTCACTACCGTAAACGTCACCCTCCAGCACGATCGCCGGGAAGACATCGAAACCATGATCGCCATGGGCTTTAAGGAAGGCTTTACAATGGCAATGCAAAACCCGGACAAATTGCTGTCCGGCTTAAACAAGTAGCGCACGATGGGAACAATTCCAAAAGACATTGCTGATTACCACCGGTCGCTAACAGCGGAAGACCGGGTTATCTGCGAGCTGCTCGCCCGGGAGATCGGCACGCACCTCGAGCCGGCTGCGGGGGACGCCGCCGGAACGGTCACTGCGAAAGTCTGGCACCGCCACCCGGTCTGGTTTATCGACGGCAACCCGATCGCCGGCTACTCCAGGCAGAAAAAAGGCATCCGGCTGATGTTCTGGAGCGGCGCCGGCTTTGACGAAGCCCAGCTCGATGTAAGGGGTGAAAAATTCAAGGACGCTTCCGTCTTTTACAATTCAGCCGACGAAATCGACACCGGGGATTTAAAACGCTGGCTTGAAAAGTCGAAGGAAATTCAATGGGATTATAAAAACCTTGTGAAACGGAAAGGTGTGCTGGAGCGATTGAAATAATGCCCGCCACGCCGACCGGGATCGTGCGAACCGGGATTCAGGCCCCGGCTTCGGGAGTCGGCCCCGGATCGGTAAATTCTTCTTTCACCACGCCGCCTCCGCAGCGGATCACGCGGGACGGGTAATTTTTCAGGAAATCATAATTGTGGGTGGCCATGAGGATCGCCGTGCCGGTCTTGTTGATGGTTTGAAACACCTGCATGATCTGCTCTCCCACGGCCGGGTCAAGGTTGCCGGTAGGCTCGTCTGCCAGCAGGATCTGCGGCTCATTGAGCATGGCCCGCGCGATGACCACGCGCTGCTGCTCGCCTCCCGAAAGCTGGTGGGGCATCTTGCGGTGGATATAGCTCAGTCCCACCTGGGTGAGCACCTCACCGATACGATCGGAGATCAGGCTCTTGTCCTTCCAGCCCGTCGCCCGCAACACGAACGAAAGATTGTCCTGCACGTTGCGGTCGGTAAGCAGCTGGAAGTCCTGGAAGACGATCCCTATTTTTCGCCGGAGAAACGGGATCTCACTGTGTTTGATGGCGTGAAGCTGATAGCCGGAGACGACTGCGGAGCCGGATTTTAACCAGAGGTCCCCATAGAGGGTTTTCAGCAGGGAACTCTTACCGCTCCCGGTACGCCCGATCAAAAACACAAAGTCACCGCGGTTAATGGAAAACGAGACATCCGAAAGCACAAGCTTGTCTCCCTGATAGATGTCCGCATTTTCCAACTGGACTACCGGCTCCTGCCTGTAACGCATTTTGCTCCAAATTAAGAGGCAATGGCCCCTGCGGACGGATCCGCATGGCGCCATTGCCCGGGTATTTTATCAGGAATTTCCTTTTTTGTAATCTGCGAGGAATTTCTCCAGGCCGACATCTGTAAGCGGATGCTTCAGAAGCGCCAGGATGGCACTGAGCGGTCCGGTCATCACGTCGGCTCCCAGCTCTGCGCACTGGATGATGTGCAGCGGTCCCCGGATGGATGCCGCGAGCACCTGCGTTTCAATGTTATAGTTACGGTAAATCGTCACGATCTGCTCGATGAGAGAGATACCGTCAAAGCTGATGTCATCCAGACGGCCCAGGAAAGGCGACACGTAGGTCGCTCCGGCCTTCGCGGCCAGCAATGCCTGTCCTGCCGAAAACACCAGCGTACAGTTGGTACGGATACCCTTATTGGTAAAATACCGCAATGCTTTCACCCCGTCCTTGATCATCGGCACCTTTACAACGATTTTACTATCGATTTCGACCAGCTCCTCCCCTTCCCTGACCATCCCGTCGAAGTCGGTAGCGATCACTTCCGCGCTTACATCGCCTTCCACGATATCGCAGATGGCTTTGTAGTGGCTCATTATATTATTTTTTCCTACAATCCCTTCTTTTGCCATCAGGGAAGGATTTGTTGTCACCCCATCCAATACCCCCAGCGACTGCGCCTCTTCAATTTCTTTCAGGTTAGCCGTATCAATGAAAAACTTCATTTGTAATTGTTGTTTTTAAGTGGAAACTTCCCGAAGACCCGGGAAATAAATTTGCTGCAAGATAGCAATTGAAGCATAGAAATAAAAAAT
This sequence comes from Telluribacter sp., assembly GCA_040394275.1. GTDB lineage: Bacteria > Bacteroidota > Bacteroidia > Cytophagales > Spirosomataceae > JBEBSO01. Next base: position 22,649 of record JBEBSO010000001.1, on the reverse strand, counting down.
GGCAAACCAAGAATCTCACCGCTACAACTACCTACCCTTGCTTCGGTCAGGACCTGGGGGATTCAGTAGGAGCTGGTAGTTCCGATTTGCCAATGCAAAAGTAATGCTTTTTTCGTAATGTTAAGCTAACTTTGACGAGAAGATCGTTACAGGCTTATGCCGGATGTGCGGAAAACCGGTCTAAAAATCTATTTAACAGCTTTTTAACTTCCGGCGCTCCCGGCCGGATCAAATCGTTTTCAATGAAAAATTTTTTTATATACTTCAAGATCCTCGCTATTCCCCTCCTCACCGCCTGCTCCCAGTCGTCCGATGCTTTCCTGCAGAAAGGGAAAGCGCTGATGCGCGAGGGCAAAACGGGGGAAGCGCTGGAATACCTCAATAAAGCCATTGAAAAAAACCTGAAAAACGCGGAGGCCTTCAATACCCGCGGAGTGGCCCATTTCGAGATGAGATCATTTGACAATGCGCTGCTGGACTATGACCAGGCCATCAGGCTCGAGCCCCGTTCCTATAAGGCTTACTTCAACCGGGCTCTCCTTTTTACCTCCCAAAACAAGCTGGAAGAAGCGCTGGAAGATTACAGCAAGGCCGCTGAGGCGGCGCCGGATACTGCGGATGTATTTCTGAACCGGGGGCAGGTGTACGCGCTGCTCGACAGCATGCCCCGGGCCAACGCGGATTTCGAAAAGGCTGTCAGGCTCAACAGCAAAAACGTGCTGGCCTGGTATAACCTGGGCAATACCTATTACCGGCAGAAAGACTATGCCCGGGCCATTGCCAATTTCCGGAAAGCAACCCTGATCGATCCCAAATTCGGCAAAGCCTTTTACGGCCTGGGACTTGCGCAATATGACAGCGGCGAGAGGGAAATTGCCTGCAACAGCCTGCTGGAAGCACAAAAACTCGGTTATACGGAGGCCGCTACCGCCCTGGAGAAATACTGCGGCAAGGGTGACGGACCACGGGAGCAATGACCGAGAGCTTTCTCTTCCTGCTGATCGGCTCGTATACTCTTTTTACACTGCTCCTGTACGTGACCTGGAACCGGATCCGGCCGCCCGCGACAGGACAAAGCAGCCTGCAGGCTGCCGGGACACCGCTGATCAGCGTAATCATCCCGGTGCGGAACGAATCGGACCATATCGCCGACCTGCTGGACGACCTGGCACGGCAGACGCTTCCGCCGGAACAATTTGAAGTACTGGTCGTTGACGATGCGTCGACCGACGACACCGCCGGGCGCGTCCTCGCCTTTACCGGGACATCCGGCCTGGACCTGACGCTGCTTCCCCTCCCCGAAACAGAAACGGCTTCGCCTAAAAAACGGGCCATCACCTCCGCCATCGCCATCTGCCGGGGCGGGATTGTCGTGACCACTGACGGCGACTGCAGGGTGCCGCCGGGCTGGCTCCGGGCACACCTCGACGCCTATGCGCCGCCGGGCATACAGCTGGTCGCAGGGCCCGTCACCTTCACCCGGGAGGAACGCCTCACCGATTATCTTCAAACCGTCGAGTTCTCCAGCCTGATCGGCAGCGGAGCCTGCGCCATTGCGGCCGGGAAGCCTGCCATGTGCAACGGTGCCAACCTTTCTTACCGCAAGACCGCTTTTGAGGCAGTAGGAGGCTTCGGCGATACCGTCCGTATCGCGTCCGGCGACGACGAATTGCTCATGCACCGGATTTCTGCGGCTTTTCCCAGGTCCGTCGCCTTCCTGAAAGACCGGAGCGCTCTCGTCCACACCCGGCCGCACCACAGCTGGCGGTCATTCTTCGACCAACGCAAAAGATGGGCGAGCAAATGGAAATTTTACCGTTCGGCAGCGCCCAGGCTGCTGGCAGTATACATCTTCACTGTCAACGCCGTCCTGCTGTCCGCCCTGCCGCTTACGCTCACCGGGCACCTGTCGGGATATACCCTGGCCGCGCTGACGCTTCTCAAGATCCTGCCGGAATGGCTTTTCATCAGTACGGTGCTGCGCTTCCTGGGCAAACCGCACTGCATCCCGGTCATCCCGCTCGTCCAGCTATTTTACCCGGTATACGTCACTCTTTTCGGGGTGGCGGGACAAGCCAAAACGTACCAATGGAAAGGCCGGGGCCAGGCGGAAAAAAGCCACTAAACCGCCGGTAAAAAACATAAACTCACTGCTTTTGCCACCCGGGCACAAAAGCTAGCGCAGGCAGCGCTTCAGGAAATTGGCCGTGATCCGCTGTACCCTGGCGTCTACTCCGTGCGGGCGACCCAGGTGGGAATACGGCAGGGTCACTCCCGGCGGATCCGACAACCCGAGCGACCAGTAGATCGTCGAAGCATTGAAAACCCAGTTGCCTTTCGGGCCCGGATAAATGGTAGCGGCGTAGGGCGACGAAGAGCCGTCTCCCCGGTAGACATTGCCCGAAGCGATCACCTCCAGGCCGGGCACATCATCAGGCGGCTCACTGTGGTACTCCCAGCCCACCAGCCCGGGTATCGCTTCTCCGTTCTTCATTTTTGTCCCTTCCAGCAGCCAGTGCTTTTCATTCACGAGCGTCCAGTCACCGGAACCATTACCGGGGTATGTCGTCCGGCCGCCCACCAGGCGGGCCTGGGGCGGTCCGTGCTTTTCCCATTTTTCCCGGAGTACGTCGAGCGCCCATCCCTTCACTTTCTGGTAAAGCTCCCGGTCTTCCGCCGAAATGCCCCCGAACATGCCGGTCCGGCGGACAATCCGGTATGGGCGCCCCTGGTCATTGAGCTGGTTGAGGGGGATCGTCGCCACAACGGAATCACCGTTCAGGAAGGCTACGCTCAGCCCACCCTGAATGGCCGCCACGATGTTGTCGTACATTTCCGTGCTCCAGTACTCGTCGTGGCCGACGGAAAGGAAACAGCGGATCCGGTTCAGCCCGGCCTTACCGTTGTGGGTATCGATATTGGATCCGTAGGTTACATCATACCCGTTTTGCTCCAGCCAGTAACACATCGGGTATTCCCACAGCAGGAATTCCCCCGATCCCTGTGACAACGGCTGGTCCACCACCTGCGGATACCAGCCATACGGGCGGTCATAGCTCACCCAGGTAGTGGCGCTCCAGACGCGCACCGGCGGATCCGTATCATACAGCGAATAGTTGTCCGGCCATTTGTTGTAGGCCTGCCAGGTCGTGTCGCTCGTCTGGAAAAGGATATCGGCCTTACGGCTGTCCCGGACAACAAAAATGACATAGCTCTGGTAACGGTGGGCCTTACAGGACAGCTTCCCCAGGTATACGCCGCTTACCCATCCCCCGGGGATCCTGATGCGTGCGGTCGGCTTCCACCTGCACTCCCTGATACGGTTTTCTCCCACCGGCGGGGTGGGCTGGGTTTCCGTGGCAAACGGTCCGTAGGTACCCATGTGCCTTCCGCCCTTTCCCCCGTAGTATCCCATCCGGTAGATATCGATCGACACTTCTGTGGCCGGCCTGGTGCTTACAAAAATCTCGATCTCCTCTCCTACGCTCACGCTGGTGGCCGAACAATATCCTTCGATGACATTGGACCTGTACTTGTTCGACCGGACATACGTCAATTGCCAATCCGTGGTTCCCGGTTTCCGGTTTTCCTCTGTAATGACGGACGATTTGGGAAAGTCGTCCGCGCGCTCCCCGCCGGGGCTCCAGTTTTTAAACGCGCCCATCGTACCGGCCATACCCATCAGCACGGAATTCTTAAAAAGCTTCCGGCGGGTCTTTGAATGCACTGTTTTTCTCATCTGTTACTTTCCTGGCCTGACAACTTCAGTCACATGGAATGCGCCGGCATCGCCATCCCGGTCCGGACGTCTGCAGGCGCATTCGCTTGTGCTCATTTCATCAGCCACTTTTATTGATATGAATTGTCGTTCCTGAAAAGAAGCAGGAAACGGCTTTTTTTTACTGCCATCCGGGATTTTGTTTGATCTGCGGGTTGAGCGTCAGCTCGATCGACGGAATCGGGTACAGGTAAAGCTTATCGTTCCAGGACCTGGTGTTGCCCGGGTACAGCGCACGGTACGTACTGGTCTGCGGATCACGGGCGCCGGAGTAGGTTTTAACGTTTTCCAGCAGCTTACCTGCCTTCCAGCGCCGGAGATCGTCGAAACGGAAGCCTTCGGCAGCCAGCTCAACCCGGCGCTCTCTCCGGATCTCGTTGATCAGCGGCGACACGGCGACTTCCCAACCGGGCCAGGACGGGTCTGTAAATCCTACCTCCACGGTCAGCTTGGGCATGCCCACCCTTTCCCTCAGCAGGTTGACCGATTCGTCGAGCACCGCCTGCGTGCAGGCATTGAGCTCCGCCTGGGCTTCCGCGTAGTTGAGCAGCACCTCGCTGTAACGGAAAATAAAATGGGGCTTCACAGACCGGCCCTGCTCCAGGTCGCGCTCTTTCGGAGAATAGAATTTGACGATCCTGTAGCCCGTATTGCAGCGCTGGTTGTTGAATTCCGGCACTTCCTGGTACCTGATTTCGCCGGCGGATGTGACCAGGATCGGGCGATCGGCGGTATAAATGGTCTGCTGCATGCGGGGATCCCGGTCTATGAACTCATCCGCAAATTTTGCATCTCCTTTATAAAGCGGGCTCACCGCGATGGGCTTACCGTCCCGGCACAGGTAGGATTCCGCAAAGTCTTTCGAAAAACCCGCCTGGGGCTCGCTCAGAATCCGGTTCCGGTTGTGCATGAGCTTGTCGGTGGCGAAAGCCTGGATCATAATCGCTTCCGGGTTGCCTCTCAGCTCGTCGGCAATAAACAGGTTGTAGTAATCGGCCTGCGTATCCCCCGTAGCATAGACCCCGAACTGGCCGGAAGACATCACCTCGCGGGCCGCAGCCACGGAAGCCTGCAGCATTTTTTCATGGTCTCCCAGTCCGCGATATTTCCTGTAAGTCCCCTCAAACAGGCAGACCCGGGACTTCAGCGCAAGCGCCGCAAACCTGGTCACCCGTCCTTCCGCAGATGCGTCGGGAAGATAGGCGGCGGCCCTGTCCAGGTAGAAGGCAATGGAATCCGACACGACTTTCCTCGAATCCCTCGGCGCCATCAGCGCTTCCGAATTGATCTGGAGCACCTCGTTCAGCCAGGGTACGTCGCCGAATTGCCTGAGCTTCTGGTAGTAAAAGAAAGCCTTGAAAAAATAAATCTCCGCCAGGTAGGAATTGATCTCGTCGGGATTTCCCTGCACGGACCGGTACTCTTTCAAAAAATAGTTGCAGCTCCGGATCTTCTCCCAATCCGATTTGGCCCAGCCTCCCCCGCTCGAAGGCACCACGTACTGCCCCCAGATAAACCCGTCCAGCGAAGACGGGCACTGGTTATCGCTCTGGTTGTCGATCCTCCAGAACGAATTGGCGTCGGTCAGCGACGGGTAAAACTGGTTGGCATAGGATTTCAGATCCGACGGCTTCTTCCAGAAATTGGCATCGTTGATCTTGTCCGGCGGCACTCTTTCCATGAAGTCGTCGTTGCATCCTGCGGCAAAAACAAGCAGGATCACCACCGGCAGTGCTGTTATATACTTTCTCATCTTGATGTCATTTAAGGGTTAGAAGGTAACATTTACACCCAGGGAGTAAGACCTGGACAGCGGGTACATGTTGCTTGCAAAGGCTTCCGGGTCGAATATGTTGAGCATACGGGTATGCTCCCACAGATTGCTGCCGGAAAGGTAGATCCGCGCATGCTGCAGGGGCGTCCTTCCGACCAGTCCGGCGGGCAGCGTGTAGCCCAGCGTGAGCTGTTTCAGCCTAACGTAGGCAGCATTCTGCAGGAACCGGGACTGCGGCTGCACGATCTCGGGGGCATTACCGATCCGGGCCCGGGGGAAGTAGGCGTCCTGGTTGTCCGGCCGCCAGTAGTCGCTGTTGATCTTCTGCGGGACAGCCCATTCGCTGGTATAATGCTGCAGGAAATAGATCGAGTTGGGCATTACATTTCGTTTTCCCACTCCCTGGAAGAAGATGGCCAGGTCAAAGCCTTTCCATTCGGCGTCCCCCCTCCATCCGTAGCTGTACCGGGGTGTGGAATTCCCTATCCGGGTGAGGTCGCCGTGATCGTCGAGGCTCTCTTTTCCGCGTGTAATCTTCTGGTCTCCGCTCAGGTCCCGGAACTTCAGGTCACCGGCCAGGAAAGTATGGGCGGATATCTGGGACTGATCGAGCTTCGCCGCCTCTTCGTCGGTTTTGAAAAGCCCTTCCGTCTCGAATCCCCATATCTCTCCCAGCCTTTTTCCCGGGTAGTAGTCGGAAATAATTTTTTGCGGGTTGTCGTAGCGGGTAATTTCCGCTGTATAATCCGACAGCATCACGTTGAGCCCGTACCTCAGCCCGTTCTGCAGGGTCTGCTTCCACCCCAGCGTGATTTCAAATCCCCTGGTCTTCATATCGGCCGCATTCGTCTGCGGCTCGGCTGTCGCCAGCACGGCGGGAAGCGACTTGGATTTGGCCAGCATGTTGCGGGTTTCCCGGGTGTAAAAATCAAGTCCGCCGGTCAGCTTTTCACCGAACAGCGTAAAATCAAAACCGATATTGCGCTGAACGACGTTCTCCCAGGTCAGGGTGGGACTCACCAGGCCGGGAGCATACACCGTCATGTATTTGTTGCCGGCAAAAAGAAAGGGCACCTCACCCGTCCCGTACGTGGCGATATAAGGGTAGTTGCTGGCGACGGCCTGGTTGCCCAGGCTGCCATAGGACGCTCTTATTTTAAAGTCGTCCACGACCGGACGGAGCCCGGCAAAAAAGCCCTCCTCCGACACCCGCCATCCGAGCGAAACGGACGGGAAGAAAGCGAAGCGGTCCCGCGAAGGAAACTTGGAGGAGCCGTCATACCTTCCGTTGAGCTCCAGGAGGTACCTGTTTGCACAAGTGTAGTTGATCCGGGAAAATGCGCCCCTGATCGCATATTCTGATGCACCGTCGCTGGCATACTGGTCGCCCGTGGCCAGGCTCATGTACCCGATGTCATTGTTGATCAGCCTTTGCCGCTCCGCCTGGAACCAGCCCAGTCCCCCGTATTCCTGGTTAAAGCCGGCCAGCACCTTGAACCCGTGCCTGTCCACCTCCCGCTCATACTCCGCAAAAGCATTGAAAGCGGTGTAGGCATTGTTGGTGGACTTCCGGGTAACGGCGTTGATATTGCCCCAGGGAGACAACAGGATCGCGCCGTTGTCGCGGGTATAGTACTGCTTCCTGAAATTGAGATAGTCCCCGAAGTAGGCATTGTAGGTATAGTCGACATTGACTGTCAGCCCGTCGACAGGCGTCAGCTTCAGGGCGCCCGTCAGCCAGAGATCCTTGGTCTGCTGCTTCTGGTATCCGCCGCTTTTCAGGTAGGCAACCATGTTGTATCCCTTGGTTTCGTCGAAGTTACCGTCCGGGGCATATACCGGGATAATGGGCCAGGCCGAATAGGAAGCGTAGATCTCGTCGCCGCCGAAATTATTGGTGCTGTTGCTGGGGTTCATCTTCTGGCGGATTTCGTTATAGGCGATTTTCCCCCTCAGCGAAGCCCATTTGTTTACCTGGTAGCTTATATTCTGGGTAATGTTGTACCGGTTGAAATTCTCCGAACCGGGTTTGGATATTCCTTTCTGGTTCATATAGCCGAACGAGGAATAGTAGGTTACCTTGTCCGAGCCTCCCGAGATGCTGGCATTGTATTGCCCCATCGGGTAGGAATCTTTCAGCAGCTCTTCCGACCAGATCGTATTGGCATTTTCCCGGAAAATACCTATGGGATCCTGCGAATGCTGGAACATCGTCGGGGTGTTGACAGGGTCGTTAAAATAAGCCCGGACGTGCTCCATCGTCTCCTCGTCGAAATACGGGCTCCCGTTGGACGTCATGTTGCCGTCGTTCATGAATTGGGTATACTCGATGGAGTTCATGGAACGGGGCACGACGGTCGGCTTGTTCATTGTCTGGTTCATAGAAAAGGAGACCACCGGCTTCTTGTTCCTGGACCCGTTCCTGGTGGTGATGAGGATCACCCCGAACGCAGCCCTTGCCCCGTAGATGGAAGCCGACGCCGCATCCTTCAATACCGTGACGCTCTGCACGTCCTGCGGGTTGATCAGGTTGGGATCCATCTGGACACCGTCCACCAGCACCAGGGGATTGCCCCCGTTGATCGACGTATTGCCGCGGATGTTAAACGTAACGCCCCGGCCCGGGGCACCGCTGCCCGGGTTGATGTTGAGGTTGGCCACCACGCCCTGGAGCCCCTGGCCGAGATTGGTCAGCGGCCTGCTGTCCAGCACCCTGGAGTCTACCTGGGCGATGGCTCCCGTCTGGTTGATTTTTTTCTGCGTGCCGTACCCGACCACAAGCACCTCGTCCAGCGCTTTGGTATTTACCGTCATGCTGACCTCCACCTGGGTTTTACCCGCCAGCGCAATTTCCCTGGAATCGAACCCTACAAATGAGAAGACCAGCGTAGCATCCGCCGTGGCTACCTCGATGGAAAAGTTTCCGTCGCCATCCGTAATGGTCCCCCGCTGCGTTCCTTTCTGGACCACGTTCACCCCGGCCAGCCCTTCTCCCTTTTCATCCGTTACCCGGCCCCGGACGGCTACGTCCTTTTTCACCACCTCCTTCAGCTCCTGCCTGATCACCGGTCCCTGCGATTCGGGCTGCTCCTTCACAAGCTGGGGAATTACAGGCTCCCTGGCGCCCTCTCCCCGCTGTTTTGTGGATATACTCGGAATGCCCCGTCTGACCAATATCGTCTTATCCTGGATAACGTAGGACAGCTCCCTGCTCCTGAGCAATTCCCCCAGCACTTCCGTGAGCGGCTTTTCCTTTACATGAAGCGTAACGGGCGCGGCTTTTTCGAGAAGTTCGTTTTTATACAGGAAATTGTACCCGGTTTGCTTCCGGATCTGCCGGAATACCTGCTCCAGCCTGGCCTCCCTGACCTGCAGAGACACCAGCTGGGAATAAGCAGCGGCGCTTACCTGCATGCACGCTGCCAGCAGCAAAAAGCCAGTATACTTCATAATACGGACGAATCTGACCGGCCAGGGCCGGCCCAAACGGTGAATAGGTTTTCTCCGGAAAGAGAAAAACATACATGTATCTTTCATACATTTGTATGGTTTAGGTTGAAAACTGGTACTGTTGATTGCAAGTCATTGGATCCTGTTACCTGAACTGTACGGCTGCATCGGCAAATGCAGCCGTCTTTTTTTTCAGGTCAGGGCTGTCAGGAAGAGTCAGGTCTGTTCATCTGTTTATTTTTTATTGCTGTTTAAGGTCAGACGGAAGGCGCCGGAATAATCATGCAAGGCCGGACGGCGATCCGTTTGTGCACACTTCCGCTTGCGCTCATTTCATCAACCGGAAAATTTAAATCACTGGTAGCCTACCCATACCGTCCTGCCCTCCAGCCTGAACCTGAGGTCGCTGGTCTGCTCAAGCATGGTCACCACCCTTGACAACGGCACCTTGCGGCTGATATAGCCCGTCATGTGCTCCCGGGGCAATCCCGGCTCAAACTGCACCTCTACGTCGTACCACCTGGAAATCTGGCGCATGACGCTGCGCACATCCGATCCGTTGAAGCTGAAGAAATCATCCTTCCAGGCCACGGCCTCTTCCATATCCGCATCCTTAAACAGCTTCAGCTCCCCGTTGGCGGAGAGCTCGGACCGCTGTCCCGGAACCAGCTTCAGCTCCCGCCCGCCAGCTACGCTCCTGACCCGGATGCTTCCCTCCAGCAGGGTCGTTTTGGCTATTTTTTCGTCTTCATAGCTGTTTATATTGAAGTGCGTCCCCAATACCTCCACCAGCTGATCTCCCGACAGAACCTGGAAAGGCACCCTTTCCCCGTTCCTCCCGAGCGTATTTACTTCCAGGTAGGCTTCTCCCTTCAGCTCCACGCGTCTTTGTGCGCCCTCGAAACGGGTGGGGTACCTGAGCGTGGTGGCGGCATTCAGCCAGACCCTGCTCCCGTCGGGCAGCACCACCCTGTATTTTCCCCCGACGGGCGTGGATATAGTATGGTATTCGACAGCCTCCCTTCCCGGGCTTCGCCCCGTCAGGTCGTCCAGGTGATACACCAGCGATCCTTCGCCCGGCTTGCTGATCGTCACGGCTCCCTGCTCGGCCAGCACGCCGACCGGCACATCATCCAGGGCAATTTTCCTGCCGTTCGCCAGCGTCAGCGTCGCTTTTTCCCCGCCCGGTGAAATGTTCTCAAACGTAGCGGCTACAGGAGCGTCGGGCCCGGTCCGCCTGACCGCCAGGTACGTGCCGGCGAGCAGCAGCAGCAGGACGCACGCGGCAGCCGCCCGGTAGAAGACCCGGTAGGAACGCAGCGGCACCTCTTCCGGCGGGCGGGCCCCCTGCGCTTCCGCGGCAGACAGGATACGCTGCAGCAAATGCGCGCTTTCCCCGGCGGCAAACAAGCCGGCCTCCGGATCGATGCCCTGCCAATACGTTTCCAGCAGCCCGTTGACGATGTTTTCCCTTCCCTTCTCCGCCATGCGCATAAACAGCTCGTCCCTTTGTTCCGGTGTGGCCTGCCGGTCGGCCAGCAGCCGCAGCAGCTCCGTCAGCCTTTGTTTGAATTCCTCGTCTTTTTCCAAAATCAGATCTTTTGCCTGTCAGTCCGGAATAAAGACACAGCACGGGGACAAAAGGAGATACAGTGTCCTGAAAAAATTTAAAAAAACGAGAAGAAACAGGAAGAAAACAGGAGGCTACAGCCAGCCGGTGATCACCAGCAATGAAATAAGGCTGTGTATTTTGACAAAATCAGACACCGCCCGGAGCGCGAGCTGCTGGTATTTCTTCACCGAAGAGAGGGTGAGTCCCAGCTTCTCTACAATTTCGGGGTTTTTCATGCCCTGCTTTTTCAGCATGAACACCTTCTGCTGCTGCGGGGGGAGCCTTTCGACCGCACGGTCCAGCAGGGCCAGGTAATCCGGCTCAGGTTCGGCCATACCGGCCTGCCCGCCGGTCATTTCCAGGTATTCCAGCTGCCTGCGCCGCTCGTTGGCCGTCCTCCGGATGTAGTTGAGGGAATAATTGCGCGTCAGGACAAACAGGTAGCCCGTAAAATTCGAGATCTCCGGGAGCTTGCCGCGGTCCGTCCAGATTTTCACAAAGACATCCTGGAGGATGTCCTCGGTTGTTTCGGCCGAGCCGGTAAATGTTTGGAAAAACACGCTGACCGGCTGATTACTGGCATAAAAAAGATCGGAAAAAGCCGCCCGGTCGCCCGCGGCGATCCGTTCAAGCAGCTCTGCCTCATTATGTATCCTTTTTAAAGCCACGACACCGGTTAATTTTCCAAATCAGTTGTATGCCTGATACCTACTTTGTATACAATTATAAACAAATTTAAGTATTAATATACTTAATTCCGCCTCCGCTGATTTTCATGGTCTTCCCGTGGAAAGCGGGCGCAGCTTCACTCCTGCCGGGCGGACAGGGGCCTCTTTTTATCACCGGAACAGGCCTTTCCAGCGGATTTTCTCTTTTTTTACAATAAAAAATAAAAATTTTCATGCAATCGATTGTTTATTTAAAATTCCTATTATAACTTTGTAAAGTCTAATTAAAATTCTTGCAAACATTACCGGTCCGGCCAGGCCGGAGGCATACACGACACCAGGCCCGGGGCGTCTTTATTTCAGGTTAATGGGTAAAAAGTCATCGATATATGACATCGCACAAAAACTGGGCATTACAGCCTCCACCGTATCGAGAGCGCTCCGTGATCATTCCAACATCAGCGATGAAGTAAAAAGAAAAGTAAACGAGGTCGCGAAGGAGCTGAATTACAAGCGGAATACCATCGCGGTCAACTTAAAGCAGGGCAATACGCGGACCATCGGAGTGGTCATTCCCCAGCTCAACCGGCATTTCTTCTCCTCGGCCATCAACGGCATCGAAGAAGCCGCCTCGGAAGCAGGGTACAACGTGATCATCTGCCAGACGCGGAACGACGTCACGCAGGAAAAGAAAGCGGTGCAGATGCTTTCGGAAAGCGTGGTGGACGGGTTCATCATTTCGGTGGTCACCGACGTGAGCGACTACGCGCATTTCCGGACCCTGCAGGACCAGGGGATACCCGTCGTGTTCTTTGACCGCTACCCGATGAGTGACGAATTCGTCCGGATATCCATTGACGATTTCTCCGCCTCCAGGGAAGCCGTGATGCACCTGGCATCAAAAGGGAGAACCAGGATATTCCATTTCGCCGGCGACGCCTCGGTGTCCATATGGCATGAAAGAACCCGCGGCTATTGCAGCGCGATGCAGGAACTGGGCATAGAAATAGCGCCCGGATGGATATTTAAAAACACGTTAAACCTTGAAGCCGGCATGAGAGCCGCAGAAATGATGATAGCAACCCACAATATTCCCGAAGCCATATTTTCATCCAGCGACCACCCCCTGCTCGGCGCCATGTCCGCTTTCAAAAAGCAGGGGTTCCGCATCCCGGAAGACATCGCCGTTGTGGGATATGGCAACGAGATCTTTACGCCCTTCACCGAGCCGTCCATGTCCACCGTGGACCAGCACAGCTACGAGATGGGCAAGCAGGCCTTCACCCACCTGCTCCGGTCTATGGAAGGAACGGACGTACCCAGGCAAATCGTGCTGCCCCACGAGCTGATCGTAAGGGAAAGCTCATTTCTGCCCGGATGTTGAAAAAATTCTTTTTCATTTTCTTTATGCAATCGATTGCATAAAGAAAATGAAGCAAAAATAAAATGATTACCCAACCCTTATAACTATTAATCAAAATGCGATGAGAACACTTTTATGCATTGCGTTCCACCTCCTGCTGTGCGCAGGAACTGTGACTGCACAAACCGTCGTCACCGGCGACGTGACTGACAGCGGGGGGGCGGTCATCGGGGCAACAGTACTCCTCAACGGCTCCGCCAGCGGGACGATCACCGATACCGAAGGAAAATTTACCCTGCAGGTGCCGGATCCGCAATCCGCCGTGCTTACGATCAGCTTTATCGGCATGGAGAAATCCGAATATGCCCTGAAAGGGAAAACTTCCGGCATCCGCATCGAGCTGAAGCCCTCGGACAGCATCCTGGAAGAAACCGTGGTGATCGGGTACGGTACGCAGCGACGTAAGGACCTGACCGGCTCGGTAGCATCCATTTCGGCCAAAACCATCGAAAAAGTACCGGTCAGCTCCGTAGGTCAGGCCATGGTAGGCCGTATGCCGGGCGTGCAGGTCACCGCCACGGACGGATCGCCGGATCCCGAAATCCTGATCCGGGTCAGGGGCGGAGGCTCCATTACGCAGGACAACTCCCCGCTATTTATCGTCGACGGCTTCCAGATCGGCGGCCTGAATGCCGTGCCGCCCACCGACATCGAGAGCATCGACATCCTCAAAGATGCCGCGGCAACGGCCATCTACGGCGCACGGGGCGCAAACGGCGTGGTGATCATCACCACCAAATCCGGGAAAAAGGGAAGAACGACAGTGTCGCTGAATACCTATTCCCAACGGGCCACGCTCGCCAGGAAGCTCCACCTGATGAATCCCTACGAGTTTGTCATGCTGCAGTACGAAAAGGAATTGCTGGATACCTCCATCCCGGTCAACATCCCGAAAAACTTCGGCGATCCCGGCGACTATCCCCTTTATAAAAACGAAAAGGGACACGACTGGCAGGACGACATTCTCGGCAAACCCACCATCGCCGGCTTTTACAATGCCACCATTTCGGGCGGCAACGAAAAGACAGTGTACAACTTCAGCTTCACGCACAGCGACACGCCCGGGCAGCTCGTCGGCTCCGGCTTCAATAAAACCAACTTTAATTTCAAGCTGTCGAGCAACCTGTCCCGGACGGTAAGGCTCGAATACAACACCCGTTACCAGAGGGGCATCACGATGGGGCGCGGGACCGACGGCGTCAATGTGCTCAATGCGCTGGAATACCGGCCGACCATGGGCCTCGGCGATTTTACCTATGTACCCGGAGACGACGAGGTTTACGATGAGGAGCTCGAAAAATACCAGCTGTACAAGCCTTCGGAAGACGCCCAGCAAAACTGGAGAAAACGGACTGCAACAGGGCTTGTCAACTCCGCCGCCCTCAACTGGCAGATCAGCCGCCCGCTTTCCTACCGGGTCGAGCTCGCCTATGAGGATGCGCGCGACAACGACGACCGCTTCTACGGCCCGCTATCGGGCAAAGCCAATGACATCGGCAACAACGGGCTGCCGGTCACCGAAGTATCCCGGGCCTCCGGGAGCAACTATGCCTTCAGGAATGTATTCACCTACGTGCAAAATTTCCGGGTCGATCACGGGCTCAATGTCGTGGCAGGACATGAAATGATGGGAGACAGATCCCAGTCCAACTTTGCCAGCGCCCGCTTTTTCCCGAAGGACATCACCGTAGAAAAGGCCCTGGCCAACCTGCAGCTCGGCACGCCCTTCGCCACTTCCTCCACGATGTCGGGGATGAAATACAATGTTTCCTCCTTTTCTTTCTTCGGACGGGCCAACTACGACTTTCAGAAAAAATATTTCCTGACGTTCACCATGCGGGCGGACGGGTCCAACATCTTTGCCCCGGGCAAAAGATGGGGCTACTTTCCCGCCGCGGCAGTGGCCTGGCGGCTTTCCGACGAGGAATTCCTGAAAAACCAGTCCGCTATCTCCAACCTCAAGATGCGGCTGAGCTACGGTACCGCCGGCAACAACCGCATCGCGGCCAACCTCTGGCGAAAAACCTATTCCATCAACGCCTACGACACCTACGGCTTCCTGGAACAATCCAACAGCTACTACTACCAGAGCTCCAGGTACCTCCCCAATCCCGACCTGAAATGGGAAACTACCTATTCCCGGAATTTCGGGCTGGACTTCGGGTTGTTTAAAGAGCGGGTACAGGGTACTTTCGACGCTTACTGGAACACGACCAAAGACCTGCTCGTGCCCTCCAAAATCCCGAATACGTCCGGTTTCGAGGAGCAGCAGACCAACATCGGGCAAACCTCCAACCGGGGCCTGGAGCTGGCCCTCAACGCCTACCTTATCGAGAAGCGCGACTTCAGCCTGGATCTCAACTTCAACATCGGCTACAACAAGAGCCGGGTGGACAAGCTGGCCAGCGGAGAAGACATCTGGTACATGGAGTCGGGATTCAGCGGGGAGCTCATCAGCCTCGACGACTACCGGCTGCAGGTCGGGAAAACCATGGGGCTTATCATGGGCTATGTCAACGACGGGTTCTACCAGGTCGACGACTTCGACTTCATCAACGGGAAATACGTGCTCAAGCCGGGGGTGGTCGACTGCTCGCTGCTGTCCGGGAAGCCCAGGCCCGGGAACGCCAAATTCAAAAAGCTGACGCCTGCCGTCGAGGGAGACCCGAACTCCTACATCATCACCAACCTGGACCGGAGGATCATCGGCGATACCAACCCGAAGTTTTCGGGAGGATTCGGCGTCAACTCCACCTGGCGGGCCTTCGACTTCATGGCGTTCTTCAATTTCATGTACGGGTTTGATGTCTATAATGTAAATAAGATCCATCTGACCTCCTTCTGGCGCAACAACCTCCAGAACCTGTCGGCCGAGATGAACATGGACAAACGCTTCCGGTATGTAGACGACCAGGGCAATAACCTGCTCAACCAGCCCGAAGCCTTGACCGAGCTCAACAAAAATGCTTCGGTATGGAGCCCGCTTTCCCTGACCAAACCGGTCGTGATGGACTATGTGGTCGAAGACGGCTCCTTCCTGCGCCTGAATACGATTTCCCTCGGGTATACGATTCCCCGCCGGATCTCCGAAAAAGCGGGTATGAGCAGGCTGCGCTTCTACCTGACCGGCTACAACCTGTGGCTGTGGACCAGGTATTCCGGCTATGATCCGGAGGTAAATGTCCAGAAAGGCCTTTTCCCGGGCATGGACAACAACAAGTACCCCCGGAACCGCTCGCTGACCGCCGGGCTCAACATCACTTTCTAAAGCTTTTAACCAGGATAACCATGAGCCGTAACATCATCTATACCGGGCTGCTTCTTATCTCGGGTCTTTTCTCCTGCGAAAATTTCCTGGAGTCCGATTCTCCCTCCGTATTTACCGACGAATACATCGGCCAGTCCGAGCAGGAAATCAACAGGGCCGTTTCGGGCGTCTACGAAAGCATGCTCAATTTTACCAAAGCCAAATTCTACAACGACCTGAACCGGAACACGGACGTAGAGTTTACCTCTACCTCCACGGCCGTTCCGAAAAACGACGGAAGCGATTACAATTGCTTCGAATCCACAAGCTACTCCGCCAATACCATCAATACCTGGAGCAAGATCTACGTCGCCATCAACCGGGCCAACGATGTGGTGGAAATCATTGAAAAAAGCCCTGTCTTTAACAATTCAGGCAAGACGGAGATCACCAACATCTCCCAGCTTTACGGGGAAGTGAAGACGCTCAGGGGAATGATTTACCTCGAGCTCGTGCGCAACTGGGGCGATGTCCCCTTCCGCATGACTTCCTCCAGGTCGGACGAAGACCTCTACCTGCCCGCCACGGACCGGGATACCATCCTCACTACCGTCATCGATGACCTGATCTCGGTGGAGCCCTATATGAAATGGGCCGCGGAGCTGCCGGAAGGAACGGAACGGGTATCGCGTGAATTCTGCCAGGCGCTTATCGCGCGGATTGCGCTCACCCGGGGCGGCTGGAGCCTCCGGCCGGACCTCAATAACCCGGCAAACATCGGCACCATGAAGCGCAACCCCGATTACCGGGCGTATTACGAAATCGCGAAAACCTACGCAGAAAAAGTGATCCAGTCCGGGAGGCACAGCCTGAACCTTCCTTACAAGAAAGTGTTCCGGGATATGTGCAATTACATCATCAACCGCAACGACGACATGATCTTCGAGATCGCCAACCTCACCGGCTACAGCGGGGAAGTCGGGTCGTCGCTGGGTTTTCCCGTTACGGCCGGCAACCATCCCTACGGCAAGGGAACGGGAAGCACCAACATGATCGGCACCTACGTGCTCGCCTTCGACAAGGAGGACAAGCGCCGGGAGGTAAGCTGCGCGCTTTACAAATACGATGCCGACCTCAACCAGGTATTTGACGCCAATGCATTCAAGCTGTATACGGCCAAATGGTCCATTCTCTATATGGACAACCCGATCGGGAAGGACGGAGGCGGAAAATCCATCGGGATCAACTTTCCTTATATGCGCTATGCAGACGTGCTGCTGATGTATGCCGAAGCCGTCAACGAGCTGAACGGCGGGCCCGACGGGCCGGCGAAAGAGGCTTTCAAGACGGTGCGCCGCAGGGCTTTTTCAGAAGATCTCTGGCCTGAAAAAGTGGACCTCTACGTAGACGGGCTTGCATCCGGGGATGCCTTTTTCGAGGCCCTGGTCAAAGAAAGAAGGCTCGAATTCGGGCTGGAAATGATCCGCCAGCATGACCTTGCCCGGTGGAACCTGTACGGTAAAATCATACACGGGCTCTACTTCGACCTGATCGAAATGGGGAAAACCGTACAAGGCGCGGGCTCGGGAAGACTGCCCAATATAGCCGGCAAGCTGTATTTCACATCGGTGCCCAACACCAACAGCCAGGATCCGAGCAAGTCCCTGCTCGTCATCAAAGGCCTGGACGAATACCTGGATACCGCCCCGCTCGACAATAACGGGAAAGCCTACTCTTCGAAGGATTTTCTTACTTCGTTGTGGAGCGCCTCGTCCGGCACCCCCAACAACAATATCCTCTACTCCTTCAGGGGGTACATCAACCCGTCCAACCAGAATACGGTCAACCCCGACCGCGACCCCGTGCGCTATCTTTTGCCCATTCCGTATAAGGTGATCAACTCCTACAACGGGAAGCTGAAGAATTATTATGGATTTGAATAACCTGACAAGCCTGACCAACCTAATACTTCTGATGATCATGAAAGCAAAAACCCGGCACGCATATATCGCCCTGTTCCTACTGGGCCTCTGTTTCTCGTGCAAGCCCCCGGCCGTTGAAGAAGTCCCGGGCATCTTCAGGCCGCTTTTCCTGGAAAACCAGATTGTCGTTACCGGCAATACGATTGACTATGTATGGTACGGGATCAAAGGTGCCAGATCCTATACGTTCGAGATCAGCGTGGATACGTTCCGCACCATCCTGCGTTCCGTCGAAACAGAAGCGACGAAGCTCAAAATCGAGGGACTGAACTACGAGCAGAAATACCAGGCCCGCATACGGGCGAATTCGGCAGACGGCTCCCTGGAGTCGGGATGGAAAATCGCGCCCGAGCAGACCGTGGACCGCCGCGTCGTCGCGCTGGTACTCCAGCCGGTTGACCGGATGGAGGTGAGCGACAATTCCGTACGCGTCCGGTGGGACAAAGGATACGTGGTCGACAGCCTGCACCTGTCCGCCGCAGAAGCGCATCCCACACAGGCCGATATCGGGATCAGGTTGTCTGCCACCGACATTACAAACGGGTATTACGAATTCAAGAACCTGACACCCAACCTGAAATACCAGGTGGTGATCTTCAATTCGAAAAATCCTTCGGTGATCGACAGGCCCTACAACGCGGTATACTTTCAGACCTCCGGGCTGCCTTCAGGAGCCATTGCCGTGGGACCGAAAGACAACCTGGCGCAGCTGCTGACCGACGCCAACAACAACGCCGACGTTCCCGACGGCGCGACCTTCTACCTGCCTTCCGGCGGCGTATACTACTTTGCCAACTTTGCCAGCGGCGCGACGACCTTCGACCAGCCCACCGGCGGACGGGGGATCACGTTTACGAAGTCCTTCAACCTGGTCGGCTCTTCCTCGGGGACGCGGCCCAGGGTTTACATCACCAGCGACTGGAAGCTGCAGGGACAGCTCACCCAGCCGATCCGCTACGAAGGCATCGACTTTGAAGGACTCCCGGTGGCAGGTACTTCTACCTTTAAGCCGTACCTTTTCAACATCAATGCCTCTACAAGCGTGCCTTCCGTCTCACTGGTGAACTGCCGCTTCACCAACCTGGTCCGCGCCATCATCTCCTGCAACCAGGACGACGCCACGCCGGCGACCGTGGGCAAAATCCTGATCGACAACTGCGTGTTTACAAGCCCCGTCGCCGACGGCTACGGTATCCTGCACGGCAACAAAAACACGAACAACTTCCTTTCGGATGTGACGATCACCAATTCCACCTTTGCCAACATGCCGAACGGCAAGGGAATCGTGGCCAATGTAAACAAGATCAATACGCCGGTCAGGATGACGATCGCCAACTGCACGTTCTACAACAGCCAGGCGCCGAAGGAGTCTTTTCTTGACCTTTCTGCGGCGCAGGCAACGCTGACCATACAGAACTGCCTGTTTGCGTCTTCCTTCGAATCTACCATGGTCAAAACTTCCTCGGGAACGGTCCAGGCTACTTTTAACTATGCCACTGCAGGGTTTACGGCTGCCTCCAACAGCATCAATCCAACGATACTCACGGGTGTCAGCGCCGCGGACCTCATGGCCAAACCGGATCAGAATGACTTTACCATTAAGCTGAAGGATTCGCCGGTGTATTCCCGGATCATAGGAGATCCCCGCTGGATCAAGTGACCCGGCGCCACCGAATTGATTACCCAAAAAGAAAACCGATAATGATTTCGAAAAAACTGCCTTTTCTGAAGCTCCTGCTTCTCCTCCTTTCCGGAGCCGCGCTGCACGCACAGCCGCTTGCCTTTCCGCACGCCGAGGGCTACGGCCGCTTCTCCAAAGGGGGACGGGGCGGAGATGTCTACCATGTGACCAACCTGCTGGATTATGATCCGAAAACAGATCAGCCGGTTCCGGGGTCTCTCCGTTACGGCCTCCTGACCCAGGAGGGCCCCCGGACCATTGTTTTTGACCTGTCGGGCACCATCCCGCTCAAATCCGAGCTCCGGACTTCGGGCTCTAATCTGACCATCGCCGGGCAAACCGCCCCCGGTGACGGGATTACCCTGAAAAACTACTCTTTCCGGATCGCCGGTAAGGAGGAGGCCAGCGTGCACGACGTCATCATCCGGTTCATCCGGTTCAGGTACGGCGACGAAACCAGGCAGTCCGGGGACGCCCTGTCTACCAATTATGTAGACGATTTCATCCTGGATCATGTCTCGATGAGCTGGGCGGTGGACTGTATCCATGATTTCAGGGACGGGGCCCGGTTTACGGTGCAGTGGTCGCTGATCGCCGAGGCCCTGAACCGGAGCACGCATGAAAAGAAACAGCCCCACGCGATGCTCTCCTCCTACAGCCACATCAGGGGCAATATTTCACTGCATCACAACCTGATGGCCAGCGGCCGCAACAGGCATCCCACGCTGGGGGTAGGCATTCGCTGCGACACGACCGCCATCGTCGATTTCAGGAACAACGTGGTGTATAACTGGGACAGCGGCACCAACTTCGGTGAAACCCGGATCAACTTTATCAATAATTATTACAAGCCCGGTGCCAGCACCAGCTATGCGCGCAACAAGCCCCTGCGCATGAAATCGCCGCGGGCCCACGCTTCAAGGGGCTATCTCCGCGGAAATGTCTTCCTGGGCGCGCCCGCCGAATACAATACCGACAACTACACGGCACTCGATTACGGCGCTTACGGGGGAAATTACACCAGCACCACCCGGGCGCAATTCGAATGGAAGCAGCCCTTCGCCACCGGGAAGGATGTGCCCCGGACTGACACTCCTGCCGTCACCTATGAAAAGGTATTGAAAAAAGCAGGCGCTTCCCTCGTCAGGGACCAGGTAGACCTCCGGATCGCGGCCGGCGTGAAGGACGGCACCAACCGGCTGATCGATTCGCAGAACGAAGTCGGGGGGTGGCCCGAGCTGAAAAGCGGCAAAGCGCTGCCCGACCGCGACCAGGACGGAATGCCGGATGAATGGGAAATACGCCATAAGCTGAACCCCGACTCCCCCGTCGACCGCAACCACCGTACGCTCAGCAAAGACTACACCAACCTGGAAGTGTACCTCAACAGCCTGGTAGAGCATTTATACAACTGATACCGGATCCGACATGAACAAGATATTCAGAAACACCCTTTTCCTTTGCGTCATCAGCCTCCTTTTTACGGCGGAAGAGGCGTATCCCCAGAAAACAGATCCCGGCCGGGTCAGAGAAGCAATGAAAGAAGCCACCCGCTTCATGGTGGAAGAAGTCAGCCATCAGGGAGGATTTCTCTGGGAATACCTGCCGGACAGGTCCAGGCAGTGGGGGGAAATCGAAGCCCGCAGCACCATGGCCTGGACGCAGGGAAAAGGCGGAACACCCGCTATGGGACACCTCTTCCTGGATGCCTACCACGCCACTTCGGACGAATACTACTACCAGGCGGCGCTGAAAGTCGCCGATGCGCTGATCTGGGGCCAGCTGCCCTCCGGGGGATGGAACTACTGCTTTGATTTCGCCGGTGAAAGCGCCCTGGCGGATTGGTACAAAGCCATTCGCCAGTACAACTGGCCCGCACAGGAATTCCTCCACTACTACGGGAACGCCACCTTCGACGACATGGCCTCCATTCGCTGCTGCGAGTATCTCCTGCGCATCTATACCGAAAAGTACGATGCCCGCCTGAAGCCGTCGCTGGAAAAAGCCATCGGCTTCGTGATCGAAAGCCAGTACCCCATCGGGGGATGGCCCCAGAGGTATCCCCTGAAAAACGAGCACTCTTTTATGGGCTTTCCCGATTACTCCTCCTTCATCACGCTCAATGACGGCGCCATGCAGGGCATCATAGATTTCCTGGTCTTGTGCTACCGGACGCTCGGTGACCAGCGGCTTCTCGACCCGATATACCGCGGCATGTATTGTATGATCCTCCTGCAGCAGGAATCTCCCAACGCCGGATGGGGGCTGCAATATGAGCCCCGGACGCTGAAGCTGGCCACTGCAAGACCCTTCGAGCCGGCTGCTCTTGCTTCCGCGGGCACCGCCAAAGCCATCGAAATGATGCTGAACTATTACAGCTATACCGCCGACAAACGTTTCCTGGAAAGGATTCCCGATGCCTTTGTCTTTCTTGAAAGCGTCAAACTTACCGACGCGCAGGTGGCGCAATCGGGCAAATCCATGAAGGAAGGTGATATCCTGTGCCCCACTTTTATCGAGCCGGACAGCCACCGTGCGCTGTTTTTCAGGCGGAAAGGAGAAAGCCTGTGGACCGGCGGCTACGAAATGGCCGACGTCATGGCAGGAGCCGGGCAGAGCTACAGCTCCGTAAGGGTGATCAGGCTGAAAGCGCTGAAGGCCGCCTATGAGCAGCTTCTTTCCACGCCTGCCGCAGAGCTGCTGGCCCGGTCCCCGTTAAAATCCGTATCGACCGGCAAGATGGAGAAATATTTCGTCGCCAAGGGCGCAACGCCCGCCGCCCGCGAGGTAACGGAGGTGATCGGCAGCCTCCGCGATAGGAAATACTGGCCCGGTCCGCTGCGGCCGATTGCGCAGAAAAAGATCAACCTGAGCCCTGACCGGTCACCCGGCGGCAAAGAAACCGAAGCCGCGGTGCCCGAAAACGCAATATCGACAGAACAATATATCAAAAACATGTCCATCCTTATCAGCAGCCTCAACAGGTAGACTGCCTCCGGCCACAGGCTTTATGGATATAAATACTTCAATTAAT